>NZ_JBDGMM010000061.1:0-45477 GCF_057655165.1 Leifsonia sp. Soil_N53 | reverse complement strand
CCGGCGGCCTCCAGCGCGTCGACGCACGCGTTGTGCAGCGCGAGCAGCGCCGGCGACGGGCGGACCAGCGTGACCGGCACCGTGCGCCGGTGCCCGAACGACGCGCGCGCCCCCGCCACGACCGGGATGCGCGGCCCGCGCGGCAGTGCCGCGGCCACGGCCTCCGAGTCCAGCTCGCTCCGGAACGGCGGCACGACCGTCACGTGCAGCGGCCACTCCCCCGCACCGAAGTCCTCCGGAACGACGACGTCGCCGCCGCGTTCCGGGAGGAACGCGACGACGACGAACGAATGGTCGGTCGTGACCGCTACTTCTTGCCCTGGGCGGCGACCGCCGCCGCGCCGGCCGCTGCGGCCTCCGGGTCGAGGTACATGGCGGGCTCGATCGGGGCGAACGTCTCGTCCAGCTTGTAGACCAGCGGGATGCCGGTCGGGATGTTCAGCTCGGCGATCTCCTCGTCGGAGATGCCGTCGAGGTGCTTGACCAGCGCGCGCAGCGAGTTGCCGTGCGCCGTGACGAGGACGGTCTTGCCCTCGGCGAGGCTGACGGTGATGTCGGACTCCCAGTACGGCAGCATCCGGGCGATGACGTCCTTCAGGCACTCGGTGCGCGGCAGGTCGTCGCCGAGGTCTGCGTAGCGGGGGTCGTTCGCCTGCGACCACTCGCTGTCGTCGTCGAGCGGCGGCGGCGGCACGTCGAACGAGCGGCGCCAGAGCTGGAACTGCTCCGGCCCGTACTTCTCCAGCGTCTCCGCCTTGTCGAGGCCCTGCAGTGCGCCGTAGTGGCGCTCGTTGAGCCGCCAGGTGCGCTCGACCCGGATCCAGAGCCGGTCCGCGACATCCAGCGCGATGTTCGCAGTCTGGATCGCGCGGGTCAGCACCGAGGTGTAGAGGATGTCGGGCTCGAGGCCGGACTCGGCCAGGAGCTCGCCGGCGCGGGTGGCCTCGGCGACGCCCTGCTCACTGAGCCGGACGTCGACCCAGCCGGTGAACAGGTTCTGCTGGTTCCACACGCTGTTGCCGTGGCGGAGGAGGATCAAAGTGTAGGGGGTGGGCATGCGATTAATCTTGTCATATGCCTTCCACGTCCTCTCGCGCCGGCTCGGTGGTCGGCTCGGTGACGCGGGGCACCACGAACACGAACCGGCTCCGCCGGGTGGACCGCTGGATCGCGGCGCTGCCGGAACTCCGCCGCACGGGTGATCCGCTGGTGGTCGACCTGGGCTACGGCGCGAGTGGCGTGACGGCCTTCGAGCTCCAGCACCGGCTGGCGAAGGCGCGGCCCGACGTCGAGGTGCTCGGGCTGGAGATCGACCCGGGCCGGGTCCGGACCGCCCTCGCCCAGTTGGAGGCCGTCCGCGCGGGCAGCACCGGCTTCGACCCCGGCGCGCGGGTGGGCTTCGCCGTGGGCGGCTTCGAGGTGCCGCTGCCGGCCGGCCGGCATGCCGCGGTGATCCGGGCCTTCAACGTGCTGCGCCAGTACGACGAGTCCGAGGTCGCGCCCGCATGGGAGCGGATGCTGAGCCGCCTGCAGCTCGGCGGCGCGCTCGTGGAGGGCACCTGCGACGAGATCGGCCGGATCGCGAGCTGGGTCACGCTCGACAGGACCGGACCGCAGACCTTCACCGTCTCACTGCGGCTGCGCGGGCTCGACGCGCCGAGCGTCGTCGCCGAGCGGTTGCCCAAGGCGCTCATCCACCGCAACGTGCCCGGCGAGCGGGTGCACGTCTACCTCGCGGAGCTCGACCGGCTGTGGCGCGTCCACTCGCCGCTCGCCGCGTACGGGCCGAAGCAGCGCTGGATCGCGGTCGCACAGGGGATGCGGGAGGCCGGCTGGCCGGTGCTGGGCGGCCGGGCGCGCTGGCGGCTCGGGGAGCTCACCGTGGCCTGGGAGGCCGTCGCGCCGGCGTAGCGGGGCGGAGGTCCTCCGTCAGCCGCGGGGAGTGCGGGTGACCGCGCCCAGGCGGGGCAGGTGCGGCACGTGGGCCTCGGCGCCCGCCTCCGGCGGCACCACGACCTCCTGTGCGGCCGCGACGGGTGTGCCGTCGGCATCCACCGTGAGGGTGGCCGACGCGTCGATGCCCCGCTTCACGATCGCGAGCGCGATCGGGCCGAGCTCGTAGTGCAGCGCGGAGGAGGTGACCGTTCCGACCACGCGCCCGTCCAGCGTGACCTCGGCGCCGCGCGCCGGATGGACGCCCTCGGACCCGTCGAGGTGCAGCATGACGAGGCGGCGCGGCGGGTGCCCGAGGTTGTGCACCTTGGCGACGGTCTCCTGGCCCCGGTAGCATCCCTTGCTGAGGTGCACGGCGGTGCGCAGCCAGTCGAGCTCGTGCGGGATGGTCCGCTCGTCCACTTCGGTGGCGAAGCGCGGGCGCCACGCGGCGATGCGCAGCGCGTCGGCGGCGAGGGTGCCGGCGACCGTCAGCTCCCCCGACTCGACTCGGGCGACGATCGACGGGAGGGCGTCGCGCGGCACGACCCGCTCGCTCCAGCTCCAGCTCGCGCCGGGGTGCTCGCCGCGCGCGTACTGGTGGCCGCCCGGCGTCACCGCGTGCCAGGGGTCGTGCCAGATCAGGGGGACGCCGTTCGGCGCCGCGATCGGCAGAGGAGGCTCCCCGAGCGTCCCGATCGTCGCGAGCGCATCGGTGCGGTCGGCCAGCTCGACGCGCAGCATGAAGCGCATCGAGTCGAGCCAGGCGAGCAGGCCCGCGGCCTCCGGCCGGTCGACCAGCAGCCACAGCGTCGAGCCGTCCTCGATCAGCCGCACGGCGTGCTCCACGCGGCCGGTGACGTCGAGCAGGAGGGTCTCGGACGACTCTCCCGGCTGCATCCCGAGCAGCGACTGGCTGGTCAGCGAATTGAGCCAGTTCAGCCGGTCGGGCCCGGTGATCGAGAGCACGGCGCGGTCGGACAGGTCGACCATCGCGCCGCCGTCGAGCAGGGCGCGCTGTTCCGCGAGCGGGCTGCCGTAGTGCGCGGGGACGCCGGCGTCGGCGATGTCGACCGCACCGGGCAGCGAGAGGAAGGGAGAGGAGTCCACGTCAGTCCACCTTGGCGAGACGGGCGGAGGCGTGCGTGCGCAACTCCTGGCCCAATGCGGCGATGTCCCACGCCCAGAGCAGGTGCCCCTCCACCAGCCCGTAGAGCCGGGTCGCCGCGCTGTACTCCTTGGCGCCGGCCGTGCGCACGACGGCGTCCGTCGCCAGGTCGATGCGCGGGCCGTTCACCTGGCCGAGGTAGAGCTCGCTCACGCCGTCGGGGTGGATGATCGCCACGTCGATGTCGAAGCCGCCGCTGGAGGCGCGCAGGGTCTCCACCGCCTGGGCGGTGCCGAACGGCCGGGCGCCCTGACCGGGCAGCATCGCCGGGCCGGGGTCGCCTTCGATCAGCGTGCGGCTGAGCCGCCAGTAGCCGGTCTCGGCGGCGAGCGGGGTGCGGTCGTCATCGAGCACCCAGGAGGTCGCGGAGTAGTTGAGGTAGGCCTCCCCGTCGTGGCTGAAGCTCACGCGCTGGCCGAACTCGACCTGGTGGTGCTCCTCGCCGACTTCGTAGTCCACGACGCCGGTCCCCTCCCAGACCCCGATCAGCCAGGAGAGCGGCACGAGTTCGGCCGGAAGGTCAGTGGGGAGCTCGATCATGCCTAGCGCTGGCCGCGGAAGAGGTTGTACACCACGACGCCGGAGACGCCGAGGATGGCGAGCGTGGCCAGTCCGAGCAGGCCGATGAAGAAGAGTTCGAGAGCGACGAGCATACGGCCAGTCTAATCAGTGCCCGAGCGTGGTGAGTCCGAGGATCGCCCCGATGACGCCGAGGATGACGAAGCTCCCGCTCAGCGTGGTGGCCAGCCGGTTGACGAAGCCGTCCTTGCGCTGGGTGGCCAGCTGGGCTCCGAAGGACGCGATCACGCAGACGCCGAGCGCGAGCGACAGCCACGACGCGTAGTGGGCGGGCAGGGAGAGGAACGCGATGAGCACGCCCAGGACGAGGGCGAGCGCCCACACTCCGCCGACGCTCAGGGCGACCATCGAGCGCGGCATCGGCTCGGGAGGCGGGCCCGCTGCGGCGGCGGGACCGAGAGGACCCGGATCGGTCGGCGACTCGCTCATCCCCCTATTCTGCCTCGCCCGCGCCGCCGCCGCCTCCCTCGCTGCCGCCTGCGGTCTGTGGCCGCAAGCGTTTCCGGTAGCATTGCGGCACGAAGACGGGCGAGGAGGGTACTGGGTGGCGCAGCTGTTGATCCTCTCGTCCGCCCCCGACGCGGAGGTGCTTCCGGCTCTCGGCCTCCTCAGCCACCGCGTCAGGCAGATCCCGGCCGAGCCCGCCTCGCTGGTCAACGCGCCCGCCTGCGATCTCATCCTCGTCGACGCCCGGCGCGACCTGGCGAGCGCCAAGTCGCTGTGCAAGATCCTCACCACGACCGGCATCACCGTCCCGCTCGTGCTGGTGCTCACCGAAGGCGGCCTCACCGCGGTGAGCGCCGACTGGGGCGCCAACGACGTGGTGCTCGACACCGCTGGGCCGGCGGAGGTGGACGCCCGGATCCGGCTCGCGATCGGGCGGCAGACCCAGGAGCACGCGCAGACGAAGATCCAGGCCTCCGGCATCACGATCGACGAGGCGAGCTATTCGGCCAAGGCGCACGGCAAGGCCCTCGACCTGACCTTCAAGGAGTTCGAGCTGCTGCGGTTCTTCGCCACGCACCCGTCGCGGGTGTTCACGCGCGAGCAGCTGCTGAGCGAGGTCTGGGGTTACGACTACTTCGGCGGCACGCGCACGGTGGACGTCCACGTGCGAAGGCTGCGCGCCAAGCTCGGCGACCTCGAGTCGCTGATCGGGACGGTCCGCAACGTCGGCTACCGGTTCAACGTGTACGAGGACGAGAACGACCGGCTGCCGTCGTCGGTGCGGCCCTGACCTCCTCGCTGCGACGCACTCCTCCACACGTCTCGTGACGCTGTCGTTTCTCCACAGTTAACCGAGACTCGTGCCGCCGGCGGGGCCCGCGGTGCCATGATGGGGGCATGGACGGCGAGCGCACTGCACTGGAGAACGGCCTACTCGACGACGGGCTGAGCGGCAGCCTGGGCAGCGATTTCGACGACGATTTCGCCCCGTTCATCTACGAGCCGGATCCGACTCTCCCCGACGACCGCTACCTCGACCGGGAGCTCAGCTGGCTGGCGTTCAACCAGCGCGTTCTCGAGCTCGCCGAGGACCCTCAGCTGCCGGTCCTGGAGCGCGCCAACTTCCTCGCGATCTTCGCGAGCAACCTCGACGAGTTCTTCATGGTCCGGGTCGCCGGGCTGAAGCGCCGCATCGCGACCGGCCTGGCCGTGCCAACGAACGTCGGCCGCGCGCCCCAGGACGTGCTGGCGGACATCTCCGAGAAGGCCCACGAACTTCAGGTGCGCCACGCCAAGGCCTACCGCGAGCTCGTCCTCCCCGCGCTGGCGACCGCCGGCATCACGGTGTCGTCGTGGGACGAGCTCGATGAGGCCGACAAGGTGCAGATGCGCGAGGTGTTCTCGCTGCAGATCTTCCCCGTGCTGATGCCGCTCGCGGTCGACCCGGCGCACCCGTTCCCCTACATCTCCGGGCTGTCGCTGAACCTCTCCGTGCGGGTGCGCAACTCGCGCACCGGCAAGGAGCAGTTCGCACGCCTCAAGGTGCCGCAGATGCTGCCGCGCTTCGTGCGCATCGACGCCCGCGAGGGGCTCGGCCAGGTGCGCTTCCTGATGCTGGAGGACCTGATCGCCAACCACCTCGGCGACCTCTTCCCCGGCATGGAGATCCTCGACCACCACGTCTTCCGCGTCACCCGCAACGAGGATGTCGAGATCGACGAGGACGAGACCGAGAACCTCATCCAGGCGCTGGAGCGCGAGCTGCTGCGCCGCCGGTTCGGCCCGCCCATCCGGCTCGAGGTGACCGACGACATGGACGACGTCACCCTCGGCCTGCTGGTCCGCGAGCTCGACGTCACCGAGCAGGAGGTCTACCGCCTGCCCGCGCCGCTCGACCTCGGCGGTCTGTTCGACCTGTCGCGCATCGACAGGCCGGACCTGCACTACCCGAACCACGTGCCCACCACCGCGCCGCAGCTCATGCCGAGCGAGCCGAACGCGAAGCCGAACATCTTCGCCGCCATCGCGCGCCAGGACATCCTGCTCCACCACCCGTACGAGTCGTTCGCGACGAGTGTGCAGGCCTTCCTCGAGCAGGCCGCCGCCGACCCGCACGTGCTCGCCATCAAGCAGACGCTGTACCGCACCTCCGGCGACAGCCCGATCGTCGAGGCGTTGATCGACGCCGCGGAGGCCGGCAAGCAGGTGCTGGCGCTGGTCGAGATCAAGGCGCGGTTCGACGAGCAGAACAACATCTCCTGGGCGCGCAAGCTCGAGAAGGCCGGAGTGCACGTGGTGTACGGCCTGGTCGGGCTCAAGACGCACTGCAAGCTCGCCCTGGTCATCCGCGAGGAGAAGGGCGTCCTCAAGCACTACAGCCACATCGGCACGGGCAACTACAACCCGAAGACCTCGCGGATCTACGAGGACCTCGGCCTGCTGACAGCCGACGACCAGGTGGGCAAAGACCTCACCCGGCTGTTCAACGAACTCTCGGGCTACGCGATCGAGAAGAAGTTCAAGCGGCTCCTCGTCGCCCCGCTGCACCTGCGCAAGGGCCTGCTCAAGCGCATCGACACCGAGGCCGCGAACGCGGCGGCGGGCCGGCCCTCCGGCATCCGCATCAAGCTGAACTCCATCGTCGACGAGGCGATCATCGACGCGCTCTACCGGGCCAGCCAGGCCGGCGTCCCCGTCGAGCTGTGGGTGCGCGGCATCTGCGGCCTCGTCCCGGGACGCGAAGGACTCTCCGAGAACATCCGCGTCCGGTCGGTGCTGGGCCGCTACCTGGAGCACTCGCGGGTGTTCTCGTTCGTCAACGACGGCGACCCGCACGTCTACATCGGCAGCGCGGACATGATGCACCGCAACCTCGACCGCCGGGTGGAGGCGCTGGTGCGCCTGGCCGACCCGGAGCACCTGGCCGAGCTCGACCGCCTGTTCGACCTCGCGTTCGACGAACGCACGGCGGCGTGGACGCTCGCGGAAGACGGCGTATGGACCAGGCATCACCTGGACGAGAACGGCGCTCCGCTCACCGACCTCCAGACCAAGCTGCAGCAGCAGGCCGCGCACCGCCCGCGGTCGTCCCGCACGGGTTCGAGGCGGTGAGTCTCGCCATCTACGCCGCGGGCGCCCTCTGCTGGCGGGTCGTGGACGACAAGATCGTCATGCTCGTGGTGCACCGCACCAAGTACGGCGACGTGACGATTCCCAAGGGCAAGGTCGACCCGGGCGAGACCCTCCCCCAGACGGCCGTGCGCGAGATCCTCGAGGAGACCGGCCTCGCCGTCACGCTCGGCGTCCCGCTCGGCATTTCGGCGTACCCACTCAGCTCCGGCCGCGAGAAGATCGTCCACTACTGGGCGGCCGAGGTGGTCGATTCCGCGATCGAGCGCTCGACGTTCGTGCCGAACAGCGAGATCGCGGCGATCGAGTGGGTCACCCTCAAGAAGGCCCGCAGCTACCTCACCTACGAGCGCGACGTGGAGATCGTCGATGCGTTCGAAGGGCTGCTGAAGCAAGGCATCACCTCTACGTTCGCGCTCATCGCGCTGCGCCACGGCAAGGCCGAGCCGCGCGGCACCTGGGCCGGCCCCGACGCCTCCCGCCCGCTCACCGACCGCGGCGTCAAGCAGGCCGCCGGCGATGTGCAGACCCTGCTGGCCTGGCGGCCGCGGCGCATCATCACCAGCGACGCGGTGCGCTGCGTCGCCACCGTCGCACCGCTCGCCGCCGCGACCGGGGTCAAGCCGCGCCGCGAGGCCGCGATCAGCCAGGACGCCTACGAGGACGGCGACGGCGACGTGCGCGGCGTGATCGGCAAGCGCGTGCGTTCCCGGAAGACCGCGGTGCTCTGCAGCCACGGCCCGGTGCTGCCCGAGATCCTGCGCGAGATCGCCCTCGCCACCGGCACGATGCCGGGCGGCTACCTCACCGACGCGGCGGACCTCGACACCGGCGGCTTCTCGGTCGTCCACCTGTCGACGACCAACCCGTCGTCGGGCATCGTCTCCATCGAGACGTATGCACCTGCCGTGGATTGACCACAGACCGGCTGGGCGCACGCACCAGCTATCCAGCCCTTGTTTACCTTCCGTTTACCACTGCGGGGGACTCTGGACAGACACCGGGAATAGCGTCTAGCGCGGGTCGCACCGACCCCGTCCTGTTGTTACTGATCCCCGGAAGGGACAACTGTGAAACTGAAGCGTCTTGGCGTTCCCGTAGCTCTGCTCGCCGCCGCCGCCATCTCCCTCACCGCGTGTGCGTCGAACGAGGGCAGCACCCCGACGACCACGACGGCCAAGCCGTCGAACCTGTCCGGCACGCTGAACGGCATCGGCTCGTCCGCTCAGGGCGCCGCGCAGACCGTGTGGGCCGCCGGCTTCCAGACGGCCAACCCGAAGGTCACCGTCAACTACGACCCGCAGGGCTCTGGCGCCGGCCGCAAGAGCTTCATCTCGGGCGCGGCCGACTTCGCCGGCTCCGACGCCGCCCTCAGCACCGCTGAGCTCGGCAGCACCTTCGCCGGCTGCGCCACGGGCACCAAGGGCATCGACCTCCCCGTCTACATCTCCCCGATCGCCATCGCGTACAACGTCGACGGCGTGAAGGACCTCAAGCTCGACGCCGACACCATCGCCGGCATCTTCTCGGGCAAGATCACCACGTGGGACGACGCCAAGATCAAGTCGCAGAACTCGGGCGCCACGCTCCCGTCCGCGCCGATCACGGTCGTGCACCGCTCCGACGACTCGGGCACCACGCAGAACTTCACCGAGTACCTCGCGGCGAACGCTCCCACCGTGTGGACCGCTCCCGCCTCGCAGACCTTCCCGTTCCAGGTCGGTGACGCAGCCAAGGGCACCTCGGGCGTCGCGGACGCCACCAAGAACGCGAAGAACTCGATCACCTACATCGACGAGTCGGGCTCGGCCGGTCTGTCCATCGCCCAGCTGAAGGTCGGCGACAACTACGAGAAGATCAGCGCGGACGGCGCTGCCGCGGTCGTCGCCGCCTCCCCGATCGCCTCGGGCCGCGACACCAACGACCTGGCCATCCAGATCAACCGCAAGGACACCAGCAAGGGCGCCTGGCCGCTGGTCCTGGTCTCCTACATCGTCGCCTGCCAGCAGTACACGGACGCCGCCAAGGCGGACCTCGTGAAGGGCTACGTCGACTACATCATCAGCAGCGACGCCCAGAAGGCCGCGGCCGACCAGGCCGGCTCGGCCCCGCTCGCGAGCGACCTGGCCGCCAAGGTCAGCAAGGCCGTCGCCAGCATCAAGTAACACTCCGGCCGCTCGGCCTGGACCGCACCCGGTCCAGGCCGAGCGGCGCATCACCCTCACCCTCCGGGGAACCCGATGAGAGAAAGCAACGAATGACCGCCGGAACCGCAGGAGCCATCAGGCCGAAGGCGAAAGTCCGCCTCGGCGACCGCGTCTTCTCCACAGCGACCATCGTGGCCGGGTCTCTGATCCTCGCCACGCTCGCCGCCGTCGCGCTCTTCCTCGTCATCCAGAGCATCCCCGCCCTGGGCGCGGGCGCGGGCGAGCTGCCCAACAACGCCACCAACTTCTGGTCCTGGGTCTGGCCGCTCGTCTTCGGCACCATCTGGGCGGCGATCATCGCGCTCCTCATCGCGACGCCGCTGTCGATCGGGATCGCCCTCTTCATCTCGCACTACGCGCCCCGCCGCGTCGCGCAGACCCTCGGCTACATCATCGACCTCCTCGCGGCGGTCCCGTCGGTCGTCTTCGGCCTCTGGGGCATCGCGACGCTGTCGTCCTTCGTGCAGCCGTTCTACGCCTGGCTCGGCGAATACGTCGGCTGGTTCCCGCTCTTCGCGCCCCCGATCTCCGGCACCGGCCGCACCATCCTGACGGCCGCCATCGTGCTCGCCGTGATGGTCATCCCGATCATGACCGCGATCTGCCGCGAGATCTTCCTGCAGACCCCGCGCCTCCACGAGGAGGCGGCACTCGCCCTCGGCGCCACCAAGTGGGAGATGGTCCGCATGGCGGTCCTCCCCTTCGCCCGCAGCGGTATCGTCTCCGCGATGATGCTCGGCCTCGGCCGCGCGCTCGGTGAGACGCTGGCGATCGCGATGGTGCTGTCGCCCGCGCTGCTCGTCAAGATCGCCCTCCTGCAGGCGCAGAGCCCGAACACGATCGCAGCGAACATCGCGCTGCAGTTCCCGGAGGCCACCGGCGTCGGCGTCAACGCGCTCATCGCCTCCGGCCTCGTGCTGTTCGTGGTGACCCTGCTGATCAACATGCTCGCCCGTTACATCGTCAGCCGCCGTGCGGCCTTCTCTGGAGCGAACTGATGGCCGCCACCACGACCGCGACCGCGGCACCCCGCCCGCTGACCAACTCCTACACCGCAGGCAAGCTGCCGCGGTGGACGCCCTGGGTGATGCTGGTCGGCTCGTGGGTCGTCCTCATCGCGGTCTTCGCGATGCTCGCGGCCAGCGGCGCCACCAAGGGCTTCAACATCGTCGGCGCCGTGTTCTTCGGCACCGTCCTGTTCGACGTGGCGATCTACACCACGTCGCTGCTGGTGGAGGGCAACCGCAAGGCCAAGGACCGCCTGGTCACCTCGCTCGTCGCGACGGCGTTCATCATCGCGCTGCTGCCGCTGATCTCCCTCGGCTGGACGGTCGTCGCCCAGGGCCTCGCACGGTTCGACGTGGCCTTCTTCTCGGAGTCGATGCGCAACGTCATCGGCGAGGGCGGCGGTGCGCTGCACGCGATCGTCGGCACGCTGGAGATCACGCTGATGGCGGCGATCATCTCGGTGCCGATCGGCCTGCTGACCTCGGTCTACCTGGTCGAGTACGGTCGCGGCATGCTCGCCCGCGGCATCACCTTCTTCGTCGACGTGATGACCGGCATCCCCTCGATCGTCGCCGGCCTGTTCGCCTACGCCCTGTTCGCGCTGTTCTTCGGCCCGGCGATCCGCAACGGCTTCATGGGCGCGGTGGCGCTCTCGGTGCTGATGATCCCGGTCGTCGTTCGCTCGAGCGAGGAGATCCTGCGGATCGTGCCGAACGAGCTGCGGGAGGCCTCCCTCGCCCTTGGCGTGCCCAAGTGGCTGACCGTGCTGAAGGTCGTGCTTCCGACCTCGCTGGCGGGCCTCGTCACCGGTGTGATGCTGGCCGTCGCCCGCGTGATCGGCGAGACCGCGCCGCTGCTGATCGTGGCCGGCTTCACCACCAGCATGAACTACGACCTCTTCAACGACCGGATGATGACGCTGCCGGTGTTCGTCTACACCCAGTACACGCAGGCGGCGGGCCTGCACGCCCAGGCCTCCATCGACCGGGCCTGGACCGGTGCGCTCGCGCTGATCATCATCGTGATGCTACTCAACCTCATCGGACGCATCGTCGCCAAGGCCTTCGCCCCCAAGTACGGCCGCTGACGGCGACCTCCCGCTTCAACCCGAAGAAACGCAGACAAGGAAAAACGTGTCCAAGCGCATCGAAGTCAACGACCTGAACGTCTACTACGGCAAGTTCCTCGCCGTGGAGGGCGTCTCCCTCACCATCGAGCCGCGGACCGTGACGGCGTTCATCGGCCCGTCCGGCTGCGGCAAGTCGACCTTCCTCCGCACGCTGAACCGCATGCACGAGGTCATCCCCGGCGCCTACGTCGACGGCGAGGTGCTGATCGACGGCAACAACCTGTACGGCTCGGGCGTCGACCCGGTGCTCGTGCGTCGTCAGGTAGGCATGGTGTTCCAGCGCCCCAACCCGTTCCCGACCATGAGCATCCGCGACAACGTGCTCGCCGGCGTCAAGCTCAACAACCGGCGCATGTCGAAGAGCGAGTCCGACGACCTCGTGGAGAAGTCGCTGCAGGGCGCGAACCTGTGGAACGAGGTCAAGGACCGCCTGGCCCTCCCCGGATCCGGCCTGTCGGGCGGCCAGCAGCAGCGTCTGTGCATCGCGCGCGCCATCGCGGTCTCCCCCGACGTGCTCCTGATGGACGAGCCCTGCTCGGCGCTCGACCCGATCTCGACCCTCGCGATCGAGGACCTCATCGAGGAGCTCAAGAACGACTACACGATCGTCATCGTCACGCACAACATGCAGCAGGCCTCGCGCGTCTCCGACCGCACCGCGTTCTTCAACATCGCGGGCACCGGCAAGCCGGGCAAGCTCATCGAGTACAACGACACGAACATGATCTTCTCGAACCCGACCGTGCAGGCCACCGAGGACTACGTCTCCGGCCGCTTCGGTTGATCGGCAGGCGGTACGCCGGTAACGCCAGCGAGGCCCACGGGATGTCCCGTGGGCCTCGCTGCGTCCGGTGCCGGCCTCAGGAGCTGATGGCGACGATCGGCTTCGTGGTCGGCTGCTTCGATCCCCCGCTGGGCTCGACCGTCATGCCGACGGTGTCGCCTGCGTTCATGGTGCCGCTGAGGACCCGCCAGGTCGCGACGTGGCCGGCGGAGTCCATGGTGCCCGCCGCGGTGGCCTCGCCCCCGCGGATGTACCAGAGCTCGTAGGTCTTGCCGTCTGCGAGCTGCGGGAGGTCGGTCGCCACGAGAGCCGACTGGCCGAGCTGGGCCGACCAGACGAGCGTGGCCGTGCCGCCGCCCGCGATGGGGGCCGTGCTGCGCTGGGTGTCCGGAGCGGCGTTGAGGGCGGCGAGAGCGGTGGACTGCTGCTGCTGGTACGAGTCGCCGCCGCCGAGCGTGAGGCCGACGAAAGCTCCTCCCACGAAGAGGATCACAGCGGCCGCGGCCGCCGCGAGGATGGCGCCGGGGCGCTGGAACCAGCGCCGCTGGGCGCGGCGTTCAGCGGGCGTCTCGGCGGGCGTCTCGGCGGGCTTGGGGGCGGCGGAGGTGCCGGCCACTGCGGGCATCTCGGCGGGCTCCTGGGCTGCCGCGACGTCGGCCTCCGGCGCGAGCTGCGGCGTCTCTGCGAGCCGGGCGAACAGGGCCGCCTTCAGCGCGGGTGACGGCTCCACCGGCTCGGCGGCGAGGCCGAGCTGCGCGGCGACGTCCTCGAATTCGCGCGCCTCCGCGGCGTTCTCCGCGCCGAGGCGCGCGCCGAGGGTCTGCGGGTCCGGCTGGTCGCGGTTCTCGTCGGTCATCGTGTCACCCCCAGCTCGTCGCGCAGCCGTATCATCGCATCCCGCAGCCGGGTTTTGGCTGTGCCGAGCGGGATGCCGAGCTCTGCCGCGAGCTCGCTCTGGCTGAGCCCGCCGTAGTAGGCGAGGGTGACGGCCTGACGCTGCGCCTCGCTCAGCCTCGCCATCGCCACCTCCACTCGCTCGTGCTCCACCCGGACCTCCACCGTCTCCGCGACCACGTCGAACGCGGTCGGCAGGTCGCGGATGCCCACGGCGATGTCCCGGTCGTGGGAGGCCTGCGACGCGCGGATGCGGTCGACCGCCCGCCGGTGCGCCATCGTCAGGAGCCAGGTGAGTGCTCGGCCTTTATTCGGATCGAAACGCGCAGCGGATTGCCACGCCTCCAGGAAGACCTCCTGGGCGACCTCCTCGGACTGCGCGGCGTCGACCAGGAGGCGGCGGATCAGGCCGAGCGCGCGAGCGGCGGTGCGGTCGTAGAAGTCGGAGAACGCGCGCTGGTCGCCCTGCGCGACACGCAGGAGGAGGCTGTCGAGCTCCGCCGCGGGGGCGTCGTCCACCTGTCCTCCGCTCGTCTCCGGCCGTGTCCTCTGAGACAGTAGACCCTCCGCGCGACGGAGTCGGGAGACCTGCCGCAGACATGAAAAGAGCCGGGCCGCAGAACGCCTCTCGGCGCGAGGCCGCTCGGAGCGGCAAGTATTGGAGCCCGGGGTTACTGCGGCCCGGCTTCGTCAAGCATACAGGAGGCGCGGGCCGCGTTCACGGCGTGGCGTTCGCAGGGAGAGAACGGCGAACGGGAATAGCGGGGTCAATCGAGCGAGTCGGACCGCCACAGCCGCGCGCAGGCCGTCAGCTCCTCAGCCGTGCTGGTGAAGCGCAGGGCGCGCGTCGTGAGCTCGCTCGCCCGGTCGGGGTCGAGCGGGTCCCGGTCGTCCGCGACGGAGAGGCATCCCGCCGCCGTCACCCGGCAGAACGCGGCCGCCCGGTCGAGCGCGACAGCGAAGTCGCCCTCGAACACCCCACGCAGGATGCGGTCGGCGAGCTCGGTGACCTCCCCCGGCCCGGCGGGCGTCGGCGCACCGGCGACGACCGGGTCGATGGACACGATGACCTCGGTTCCCCGCTGATACAGCACCGCGGTGCCCTCGGCGTCCTGGCGGATCAGCAGCCGCAGCAGGTAGATCCGCCACAGCGCCCCCGGCAGGCTCTTGGGATTGGACCGCGCCCACAACTCGGCGATCGCGTCGATGCCGTGCTCGTCGGTGTAGGCGACCAGACGGTCCACGATCTCCGGATCCGGGTCCTCCCGGACGCGCGAGAGCAGCGCCTGGGCGGTCTCGTGGGCGACCTTGCTGATCTGCGCGGGATCATCCCCACCCAGAAACGCCTCGAACATCCCCCCGGGAAACAACGTGGGCTTGTGAAAACGATCCGGCATCCCCCCATTCTGCCCCGGGCACGGGGAGGTACGGAATCCACGCTAGATTAGACGGCACGGGCCTCTAGCTCAGTCGGTAGAGCATCGGACTTTTAATCCGCGGGTCGTGGGTTCGAGCCCCACGGGGCCCACCCAGTGACCGCTGGGATGCCAGGCTGTCGGCGGCCGAACGGCAGCCGCGGTTTCGGGATTCCCCAATGCTGATCCCACATGGTTGAGCTTGTGAGCGTGAGGATCCTGAGCTCACATCCGCAGCCTGAGCCCGAACAGCAGCAGCCACAGCACAGGAGCTGCCACGAGCGACAGCGCCGCTATCACGATGCTCACGCGACTGCACCGCTTCAGAACGCCGCGCAGGGCGGTGAAGAACAGGATGCCGATGAGGCCACCGAGGGTGTTGAGGATGACGTCGTCGATGTCCGAGGCGCCGAGGCCGAAGATGCCTTGGATGAGCTCCGCTCCCGCGCTCGCGCACACGACGATGAGGAGATTGCTCCAGATACCGGGCCTGCGTCGCAGCACCGGCAGGAAGACGCCGAGCGGGACGAACGCTGCGACGTTGCCCGCCAGGTTGCCGAAGGCGATCCCTGCCGGCACTCCAGCCCTGCCCGAGAGATAATTCGCGATGGTCGCGAACGGGATCAGGTTGACGGAGCGATCCGAACCCGGCGGCCGGGAGAACAGCAGCAGTTTCAGCAGGAACAGCAGGTAGAGGGCGAACACCAGCCAGGTCACGACCGTCGCGACCTTCACGAGCACGGGCATCGTCCGCCATGTCGGGGCATCGGTTCGGACACCGTCGGTCTTCGAGCGCACAGGCACTCGCGGAGCGTATCGGGCAGAGCTATGCGATCCGTGTGTGCCGGATACCCCGCGTCACCCCTCCGGATCGCTGAGCTCGAGAACGCCGACGGTCTCGCCGAAGAGCTGCTCTCCCGTCGGGACGAAGCCGCAGCGGAGATAGAACCCCTCCGGGCCGTCGTCGCCGCTCTCCCACAGCACCGTGATGCGGTCGACGCCCCGGCGGCGGGCCTCGGCGGACACCTCGGCGACAGCGAACCTGCCGACGCCGCGCCCCTGCGCCTGTGCGTCCACGTTCAGCCGCCAGATCCCCGCCCGGAAGGCCTCGAGCTCGTTCTGCGGATCCCAGTTCGCCATGACGAACCCGACCACCGTGGCGTCGTCGAGGATCGCGCGCGGCCACGCCGTCGGGGTCACGTAGGCCTCGGCGATCGACTCGAGAACGGGAGCGACGTACCGCTCCTGCCCGGGCGCCAACCGGAGGTCGCGCAGGCCGCGGAGGTTCTCGGTGGACAGCTCTTCCAATCGCAGCGTCATGGCCTCACGGTAGCGGCGGCGGGTGACACGGGAGACAGGACCAGGACCGTGAACACCGATGCTCCGTGCACGGCGTCCGGCTCGACCCGCCCGGTCTGCTCGAAACCGAGCTTCGCGAGGACCCGACGGGATGCCGTGTTCCAGTCGCGCACGGTCGCCCACAGCCGGCGATAGCCGGTCGTCCGCGCGGCGTCCACGACGGCCGAACCGGCCTCGGTGGCGAGGCCGTCGCCCCACGAACGGCGGAGGAACTCGTAGGCGAGCTCCGGCTCGTCCGGCTGACCGAACGTGTTGGGGATCAAGCCGCAGTAGCCGACGACCGCGCCCGACTCCTTCAGCTCGGCGGCGAGGAGGCCTGGCCGGGGTTCCCGCGGGTCGCGGCGGATCCTGTCCTCGATGTCCTGCAGCGTGGGTCGTCCGGCGGCGTCGATCCTGCGGTGCGGTGGGACCCGCGGGTCGCGCTCGGTCCAGAGCTCCCGCTGCACGGCCGCGTCGGACACGCGCCAGGTCCGCAGTAGCAGACGCCGCGTCTCGAGCACGACCTCCGGCCGGTGTGATCGCTCCACACCACGATTATGGGCGATCCGCCCGGAGCGTGCGGGGCACGCAGAACGGGCCCCGGGCGCGAAGCCCGGAGCCCGTTCCCGCACCGCTTCGCCTATGCCACCGGCCCCTGGGCCAGCGTGACCTGCGCCGTGTGGGACGTTCCCGATGCGTCCGTCCAGGCGATGGTCGCGCTGTCGCCCGGGTGGAGGGCGGCCAGCGTTGCGGTGAGGGCCTGCGGGGAGGCGATCGTCGTGCCGTTCACCCCGGTGATCGTGTCGCCGGCGGCGAGACCTGCGGAGGCCGCCGGGCCGCCATCGACGACGCCCGCGATGGGGGCGCCGGCGACGGAGCCGGCCGAGTCGGCCGCGCCGGCGGAGCCGAACGAACCGTCGCCGGAGGCCGCGCTGTCGGTCGACGCGACCTCCACGCCGAGGAAGGCCGGGTAGCCGATCGTCACCGTGTCGGACGCCTGGCCCGACGCGATCTCGCCCGCGATCGTGAGCGCGTTCTCGATCGGGATGGCGTAGCCGGCCGGCGTCGTCGCGCCCTGCTCCGCCGCGGTGTCGATGCCGATCACCTGGTCCTGCGCGTTGAACAGCGGGCCGCCCGAGTCGCCGGCCTGGATGTCGGCGTCCGTCTCGATCAGGCCATCGAGGGTCTCCGCGGCTGCCGTCTGCTCCGCCTGGGTGGTGATCGTCTGGTCGAGGGCCGTCACCGTCCCGGGCGAGGCCGACGGCGTGCCGCCCGTGCCTCCGGCGTTGCCCACGCCGGTGACCGCGTCGCCCACGGCAACGTCGCCGGACGTGTCGAGGTTCGCGGTGCTGAGGCCCGAGGCGTTGCCGAGCTGGAGGACGGCGATGTCGTCGGTCGCGTCGGTGCCGACCACGGTCGCCGTGTACTGGGCGCCGGTCGCCACGACGGTGACGCTGATGCTGGTGGCGCCCTCCACGACGTGGTTGTTCGTGAGGATCTCGCCGCTCGACGTGAGGACGAGGCCGGTGCCGGCGCTCTCCGCCTGGGCGTACGTCAGCTGGGAGGTGATGTCGACGACGCCGACCTCCTGGGTGGCGGTGGCGCTCGCCAGAGCGGACGAGCCGGAGCCGGAGGAGGAGCCGGCGCCGGAGCCCGAGTCCGAGCCCGACCCCGAACCGGGGGACCCGTACCCGTATCCATATCCATACCCTCCCGACCCGAACCCGTTCCGGCTCAGCGAGTTGTGGACGCTGCTGGACACCGTCGACGTGGCGGCGGAGGCCGACCCGGCGGTGTAGGTCAGGGCCCCGAGCCCGAAGGCGGAGCCGACCGCAACCGTCGCGGCGACGGCGGTCGTCACGATGATCACCGGCCGGCGCCGGCTCCGCGGCGCGCTCGGAACTGCTGCTTCTGCGGGAACTCCGTCAACGGCGTCCATGGCTGTGGTCCTCTCGGCTTCAGGCTGATGTCGACAGCCCACCGCAGGCGAGTGGGAGGCCGTGATGGGCCGCTTGTGACTGCGCCGTGAGAAGACCAGGGAATCCTATGAATCCCCTTTGGGTCGGCTCACGCCACGCCAGTGACGCGCCCCCGCTCCAGCACGTATCCGATCGCGACGGCGCCCGCGATGCACAGCATGATCGGCGCCAGCATGTCGGGGCCCTGATCGGTGAACTCCACCACCAGGATGAGCGCGGTCAGCGGCGCACGCATCGTCACCGCGAGGAAGGCGGCGGCGCCGAGCAGGGCGAACGCGCCGATCGGCTCGCCGGGCCAGACCAGCTGCCACACGCCGCCGAGCGTCAGGCCGACTCCGGCTCCGATCGCGAACGACGGCGTGAGGGTGCCGCCGGCCGCGCCCGCGCCGATGGTGCCGACGGTCGCGGCGGTCTTGACCACGGTCGTGAGGAGGGCGACGGCGACCGGCAACGAGGCCGACACCGCCAGCTGCCCCAGAGAACGGCCGTTGCCGAGGATCCCGGGCAGCCACAGGGACGCGACACCGACCGCCGCGAAGACGAGCGGCATGACGATGAGGATGCCCCACGACTTCGGCCGATGGTTCTGGGCCAGGCGCGTGAGGCGCACGAAGCCGACCGCGGCGAAGCCGATGATCGGGCCGGCCAGGATCGCCCACACCACGACCTGGGGCTTCAGCGGGAGCTGGTCCACCGCGTACAGCGGGTTGGCCGGCACCACCAGGCGCGCCACGAGCGCCGCGATGGCCGAGGTCGCGAGGGCGGGAAGCACCGTCGCGAAGCTGAGCTCGGCGAGGAGGATCTCTACGGCGAACACCGCGCCGCCGAACGGCACGTTGTAGACGGCGGCGAGACCCGCGCCAGCGCCGCAGGCGACCAGGATGCGCCGCTCGCGGGCGCTCACGCCCGCACGCTGGGACAGCCACGACGCCCACCAGGCCGCGACCTCGCGCGGGGCGACCTCGCGGCCGATGGAGGCGCCGAGGCCGACGATGATCACCTGCAGGGCTGCGTTGACGAGCGTGACGACACCCGGCATCCTGCGGCCGCCGACCGCCGCCTCCACCGAGACGACGGCGTGCCGGGGGCTCCTGCTGCCCCAGCGTCGCAGGAAGTACCAGCCGACACCGCCGAGGACTCCGGCGAGGACGAGTGCGATGACGCGGTTCGCCGGCGGGGCGTCGAGCAGTCCCTCCAGGAAGGTCCCCTCCGAGTACCCGAAGGCCAGGTGCTGGATGGCGTGGAGACCGAGGTAGACGAGCCCGCCGCCCACCCCGGCGCCGATGCCGACGAGGGCCGTGACGACCACGAGCCGGAACAGCCACGCGGGAGTGGCGCGCGCGGGGACGCGTCGAGTGGACGGCACGGCTCCAGGCTAACGCCAGCGGCCCTGCGGCAGGATCAGCGCGCCGGGCTCAGCGCGCCGGGTTCACGGCGCTGCGAGCGCGCCGACGGTGAGGAGGTCGACTGTCGTGGTGGTGCACGCCGTGAAGTTGCCGTCGTTGACGAACAGCGACTCGGTCGACCCGGGCGGGTACACCCGGAAGCCGTCGGCCTTCTGCGGCTTGCAGTCCGCGTCGGGGTAGTTGAGCGCCTGGGTGATCTTCAGCGGCGCCTGGGCCGTGCCCCCCGGCTGGAGGACCACCGTGTCGTGCGGCGTGCTGCGATCGAACTTCGCCGGGTTGCCGAGCTGCGTGCCGTTCCCGTTCCCGACGAACGAGACGCCGGGCCAGCCCTGCAGCGAGCACTGCGCCGAGCCGTTGTTGGTGAGGATGAGGGTGACCTCAACGCTGCCCGCCGCGCCGCCTCCGCCCTGGCCGATGGTGCCGGCGAGATCGGAGGTGTCGCACTGGCCCTGGACCGGCTGCGACGTGCTCGTGGCCGTCGGGCGCGGGGTGTCGGAGCCTCCGCCCGGCGTGGCGTCCGACGAAGTGGGCGACGACGTCGGGCTCGTGCCGGTGGCGCAGCCGGCGAGGCCCCAGGCGAACGCCGCGGCGAGCGCGAGGGCGAGGGCGGGCCGGGCGAGGGCGGCGGAGCGAGTGGAGGGGGACATGCACTATTGTCAGCACGCCGGAGCCCCCGCGCCCGCGAGGACGCGCCGCCCCGTGAGGAGATGCACTGGCAGTATTGGGGGCATGAGAGCGCTCGGGACCTGGCTGGCACGATTCTGGGCGGTCGTCGTCCCCGTCATCGGCGTGCTCGTCCTGGTGGCGTTCTGGTCGGTCGAGCTGCAGCCGGTCGCCGTCGCGCTGATCGGGGTCGTGCTGGCCGGGACGGTGCTCGCCGCCGTCCAGCACGCGGAGGTCGTGGCGCATCGCGTGGGCGAGCCGTTCGGGTCGCTCGTGCTCGCCGTCGCGGTCACGATCATCGAGGTGGCGCTCATCGTGACCCTGATGACGACGGGCAAGGACTCCGCCACCCTGGCCAGGGACACCGTGTTCTCCGCCGTCATGATCACGATGAACGGCATCGTGGGGCTCCGCCTGCTGCTCAGCGCCAGCCGCCGGGAGACCACCACGTTCAACGCGCAGGGCAGCGGCGCTGCGCTGGGTACCGTTACGGCGATGGCGACGCTCACGATGGTGCTGCCGACATTCACGGAGGCGACGCCGGGCCCGGAGTTCTCCCCCGGCCAGCTCGCGTTCGCCGCGATCGCGTCGGTCGCGCTCTACGCGATGTTCGTGTTCACGCAGACCTTCGCGCACCGGGACTTCTTCCTCCCCGTCTCCCCCAAGGGCACGCCGCTCACCGAGGACAGCCACGCCGACGCGCCGTCGACCCGCACGGCGCTGATCAGCGTCGGCCTCCTGCTGGTCGCCCTCGTCGCGGTGGTCGGGCTCGCCAAGCTGGAGTCCACCCCGATCGAGCGCGCGGTGACCGGGATCGGCCTCCCGCAGTCGTTCGTCGGCGTCATCATCGCGCTTCTCGTCCTGCTCCCGGAGGGCATCGCGGCGTCGAAGGCCGCGCGCCGCAACCGGATGCAGACCAGCCTCAACCTGGCGCTCGGCTCGGCGATCGCGAGCATCGGGCTCACCATCCCGGCGATCGCGATCGCGTCGATCTGGCTGCCGGGGCCGCTGCACCTGGGGCTGGGGTCGAGTCAGATCGTGCTGCTCATCCTGACCGTGGTCATCAGCATCCTGACGATCATGCCGGGGCAGGCGGCGCGCATCAAGGGCGGCATCCACCTGATCGTCTTCGCTGCGTTCATCTTCCTGTCGATCGTGCCCTGACCGGCGCCGAGCGCTGTCGCCGGCGGCTGATCGCCGACCACCGGGCGGGCGGCCGGCGCACGCTCACCGGGCGGCGCTGACCGCCGCGTCCCAGAGCGTCTCCGCGGCGAGCCGCGCCGCCAGCGGCGTCCCGCCGCACAGCGCGGCGCTCGCCGACGCGCCGTCGAACAGGAGCGTGAGCTGCACCGCGAGGACCTCGGGCGACGCCGCCCCCGCGGCCTCCGCCTGGCGCTGGAAGTACTCGGTCAGCTCGCCCTTGAAGCGCTGGGCGACCTGCGCGGCCGGATGCTCCCTGTCCCGCAGCTCGGTGGCGACGTTCACGAACGGGCAGCCGAAGTAGTCGCCGGCCGCCGCGGCACGATGGAGGACGTCGTAGACGTGCAGTGCCCGCTCCCGCGGAGTCCGTCCGTCATCGCCCTGGTCGAAGAAGTCCGCGACCACGCGCGGGCCGTACTCCTGCAGCATGTCGGCGACGATGGCGTCCTTGCTCTCGAAGTGCTGGTAGATGGACCGCTTGGAGACCTGGGCCTCCTGGGCCAGCCGGTCGACGCCGACCGCGTGCACCCCTTCGCGGATGAAGAGCCGGGCTGCGGCCTCCAGCACGCGCTCCCGGGGCTTGGGGCGCGTCGCGGTCGTGGTGGTCATGTCTCAACCTTAGAGCTCGGTTTGCACCAAGTAAACCGATCTGTGTACATTGTCGGAAACAGATCAGTTTACTTTTGGAGGGTCATCATGACAGATCTCACCGGACGCGTCGCACTCGTCACCGGCGCCAACCGCGGCCTGGGCGCCGCCTTCGTCGCCGAGCTCCTCGCCCGCGGCGCCACGAAGGTCTACGCCGCGGCACGCCGCCCCGAGTCGGTCACCGTGACCGACCCGCGCGTTGTCCCGCTCGAGCTGGACGTCACCGACGCCGAGAGCATCCGCCGGGCCGCGGAGGCCGCGCCCGACGTCACCGTGCTCGTCAACAACGCCGGGATCAGCGTGAACCAGTCGCTCGTCAGCGGCGATCTCGCCGAGACCCACCGCGAGTTCGACACCAACTTCTGGGGCCCCGTGCTCACGACCCGGGCCTTCGCACCGGGCATCGCTGCGAACGGCGGCGGCGCGATCGTCAACATGCACTCCGCGCTCAGCTGGTACGCCATCGGCTCGTACAGCGCGACCAAGGCAGCCCTCTGGTCGGCGAGCAACTCCGCCCGCGTCGAGCTCGAGCCGCAGGGCATCCAGGTGGTCGGCGTGCACGTCGGCTGGGTCGACACCGACATGGCCGCGCACGCCGACGGCTACAAGGTGCCGCCGACGCAGGTCGTCGCCGAGGCGCTCGACGCCGTCGCCGCGGGTGACGCGGAGGCGATCGTCGGCGAGACCGCGCAGCAGGTCAAGGCGGTCCTCCACCAGGACGTGCGCGTCCTCTACCCCCAGCTCGCCAGGTAGGAGTCGGAGGCGAAGCCGCGCGGCCGGATGCCCCACTGCGCGGTCCACGTCTCGCCGGGCTCCACCCAGCGCAGGCCCTGACCGGTGTTGAGCGCGTTCGCCGGGGCCGTCATCGGCTCCACGGCGAGCGCGACCTCCCCCGGCTCCTTCGTCGCGAAGGCGCGGTGGGTGAACACCTGGACGTAGGCGAACGACGCGTCGCCCCAGAGCGTGACCGTGCGGCCGTCCGCCGCGGCGAGCACGTGCTCTGCGGGCGCGCGGAGGTCGCCGAAGCCGTCGTTGAGGTCGAGGTCGGCCACGACTCCGCCGCCGGAGAGGTCGTACGCCGTGCCCGCGACCGGGGTCTCTCCGGTGACGTTCAGGCGGTCGTCGGTCTCGAACCGCGTGCCGGCGTGGACGGTCAGGGTCAGCTGGGTCGCCGACACGTCCCCGATCCGGAGGTACGGGTGCGCGCCGATCGCGACGGGCGCACTCCGCTCGCCGCTGTTGGTCACACTGTGGGTGACGGTCAGCCCCTCGGTGTCCAGCTCGTGCGTGACCGCGGTGTCGAGGAGGAACGGATAGCCGGCCTCCGGATAGATCGTCGCCGCCTGGGTCACCGCCGAGTCGGACCGCTCGACCAGCGTGTACGGGCGATACCGGAGCAGGCCGTGCGACGCGTTTCCGAGCGAGGGCTCGGTGATGGCGAGACGCTGCGGCGCCCCGTCCAGCTCCCAGACACCGTCTTTCACCCGGTTCGGCCACGGCATGAGCACGATGCCGTCGGCCGAGGGCGGCGTGGAGTCCGCCGGGAAGGGTTCGACGATGTCCACTCCCCCGTAGCGGAGGGTGCGGATGCCGGCCGCCACCTGCGTGATCGTGGCGGTCAGATCGCCGAACTCGAGCTCGTACTGTTCTCCGGTCGGTGCGCGCATGGAGACAGCGTAAGCCTCAGGCGATGGTCACAGGCAAGCCCGCATCCCGCAGCGATTCGACCGCGGCCGGGTCGGCGGACTCGCCGGTGATGAGGCCCGCCACGTCGTCGAGCGCGGCGATGCGGCCGACGTGGGTTCGGCCGAGCTTGGAGCCGTCCGCGACGACCAGGGCGCGGCCGGAGGAGGCCACCATGACCCGTTTGAGGTCGGCCTCCGGGAGGTTGACGTTGGTGATCCCGCCCGCCGGGTCCACGCCGGTGCAGCCGATGAACGCCAGGTCGGCGTGCACCCGCGAGAGCAGGACGGCGGCCAGCGGCTCGACCAGGGAGTGCTGCAGCGGGCGCAGCGTGCCGCCCGTCACCACCACCTGGAACCGCGGGATGGCGCGCTCCAGCTCCAGCGCGATCGTGAGCCCGTTGGTGATGACCGTCACGTCCTCCAGGTCTTCGCGATCGGCGAGGGACCGCGCGATCGCGGCCGTCGTGGTGCCGACGTCGAGCAGCACGCTGCTGCCGGACTCCACGAGCGCCGCCGCGGCCGCGCCGATCCGCCGCTTCTCCTCGGCCGACGACGCCAGCGCCTCCTCGAAGCTCGCCTCCCGCATGCCCGCACCGCGCAGCACGGCCCCGCCGTGGACGCGGCGGATGCTCTGCTGGGCGTCGAGCGCGTCGAGGTCCGTGCGCACGGTGACGTCGGAGACCTGGAACGCCTCGCTCAGCTCGGCGACGCGGACGAACCCGGTGCGCCCGATCAGGTCGAGCATCCTCTCGCGGCGGAGGGCGGCGGGCAGCGGTTCGCTCATACCGGCAATGCTCCAGCGCTTGCGTTTACTTGTCAATACGCAAGCTACTGGGTAGATTTGCTTTCGGAAACGAAAGGTAAGCATGGCCGCCATCACGAAGCGCCCGCACCGCCTGTCCGACGGTCGCGACCTCATCTACTACGACGACCCGGACTCCGCACTCGACCCCGAGCGCGCGCCCGACCTGCGCGAGCCCGCTCCGCGACCGGCCACGGCCACGATGCGCCAGGATCCGCTGACCGGCGACTGGGTCTCGATCGCCGCCGCCCGGCAGAACCGCGTGATGCTCCCGCCCGCCGAGCTCGACCCGCTCGCTCCGGCCACGCCGGGCAACCCCTCCGAGATCCCGAGCGTGTACGACGTCGCGGTCTTCGAGAACAAGTCGCCGTCGTTCGGTCCCCTGCTGGAGGACGCGAATCAGCCGGCCGGCCCCGACGACCTCGCCGCCGTCGGCCTGGAGCGCACCCGCACCTCCGTCGGGCGCTGCGAGGTGGTGTGCTTCAGCCCCGCGACGTCCGGCTCGTTCGGCAGCCTCACCCCGACCAGGGCGCGCACCGTCATCGAGGCGTGGGCGGACCGCACCGCGGCGCTCTCCGCCCTCCCGAACGTGCGCCAGGTGTTCCCGTTCGAGAACCGCGGGGAGGCCATCGGCGTCACCCTGCACCACCCGCACGGGCAGATCTACGCCTACCCGTACATCACGCCGCGCACCCAGGCCCTGATCCGCTCGCTGGAGGACTACGGGCCGACGCTGTTCGCGGACATCCTGGAGCGCGAGCGCGCATCGGAGCGCGTCATCCTCGCCGGCGAGCACTGGACGGCGTTCGTGCCGTTCGCCGCGCGCTGGCCGATCGAGATCCACGTGCTGCCGCACCGGCACATCCCCGACCTGGCCGCGACCTCGGACGCCGAGCGCGACGAGCTCGCCACGCTCTACCTGCGCGTGCTGCGCGGGGTGGACGCGCTCTACGACTCGCCCACGCCCTACATCGCGGCCTGGCACCAGGCCCCCGTCGACGCGCACCGCGACGACATCCGGCTGATGCTGCAGCTGACCTCCCCCCGCCGTGGCGCGGATAAGCTGAAGTTCCTGGCCGGCTCCGAGTCCGCGATGGGCGCGTGGATCGGCGACATCCCGCCCGAGCAGGCCGCGGCCGCGCTCCGGGAGGCCGTCGCCCGCGCCGACCGGGAGAACCCGGTGGGTGAGCTGCCCGCCGGCATCGGCGGGCTCGTGACCGTGCCCGCCCCGGACTCCACCTCCATCCCCGCCACCGAAGGAAAGATCCCCGCATGACCGACCTGCGCACCGGCGTCCGCGACGACTTCGTCACGATCTTCGGCCGCGAACCCGACGGCGTCTGGTCGAGCCCGGGACGCGTCAACCTCATCGGCGAGCACACCGACTACAACCTCGGCTTCGTGCTGCCGTTCGCGATCAACCGGCGCACGGTCGCCGCGCTCGCGCTGCGCGACGACCGGACGGTCCGCGTCGGGAGCACCTTCGCCGACGAGCTGGTGGAGATCGACCTCGACCGGCTCTCCCCCGAGACGCTGGACGGCTGGTCGGCCTACCCGCTCGGCGTCGCCTGGGCGCTCGGCGAGTTCGGCGCCGACCTGGCGGCCGTGCCCGGCTTCGACCTCCTGCTCGACTCCAACGTCCCGGTCGGCGCCGGCCTGTCGTCGTCCGCGGCGATCGAGGGCGCGACCGCCCTGGCGCTGAACGACGTGTGGAGGCTGGGGCTCGACCGCCAGACGCTCGCCCGCGTCGGCCAGCGCAGCGAGAACATCGTCGTCGGCGCGCCGACCGGCATCATGGACCAGTCCGCCTCCCTGCTCGGCGAGCAGGACGCCGCCGTCTTCCTCGACTGCCGCTCGCTCGAGTCGCAGATCGTGCCGCTCGGGCTCGACGAGGCCGGCCTCGCCGTCCTCATCGTGGACACCGGCGTCACCCACGCGCACGCGACCGGCGGCTACGCCGAGCGCCGGGCTTCGTGCGAGGCCGGGGCGAAGGCCCTCGGCGTCGAGTCGCTGCGCGACGTGAGCGTGGCCGACCTCCCGCGCGCCCGCGAGCTCCTGGACGACGTGACCTTCCGCCGGGTGCGGCACGTCGTGACCGAGGACCAGCGCGTGCTGGACACCGTCCGCGTCCTCCGCGAGAGCGGACCGGCGGCCATCGGCGACCTGCTCGATGCCTCCCACGTCTCCATGCGCGACGACTTCGAGATCTCGGTGCCGGAACTCGACCTCGCGGTCGAGACCGCGCAGGCCAACGGCGCGATCGGCGCGCGGATGACCGGCGGCGGCTTCGGCGGCTCGGCGATCGCGCTCGTGCCGCTCGAGGCGCTCAGCCGGGTGCAGGTCGCGCTCGACGGCGCCTTCGCCGAACACGGTTTCGGCTCGCCGGAGCTGTTCACGGTCAACGCCTCCCAGGGGGCTCAGCGGGAGAGCTGATCGCCGCGTTCATCCGTTCGTCACCGGTCCCCGCCAGAATAGGACGATGAGCGAACCGGAGATCACCTGGCTGAGTCCTGACACCGTCCAGATCCGGCAGCCGAAGACGTCGCACTGGGAGGCGCCGTTCCTGTTCCTGCTCTTCGGGCGGGAGCGCGCCCTCCTCATCGACACGGGCGCGACGAACGACGAGACGGTCTTCCCGCTCCGCGCGACGATCGACCGGCTGACCGACGAGTGGCTGCGCCGCAACCGCGTCGTCTTCACGCGGCCCTATCCGCTCGTCGTCGCACACAGCCACGCGCACCGCGATCACCTCGCCGGCGACCCGCTGCTGGCCGACCGGCCGGGCACCACGCTGGTCGGGACGACGCCCGCCCAGGTGATCGCGTTCTTCGGCTTCCGGTCGTGGCCGGACGAGACGGTCGCCTTCGAGCTCGGCCGGCGCACCGTCGACGTCATCGGCGGCCCCGGCCACGAACCGTCGGCGGTGGCGTTCTTCGACCGGGAGACCGGCATCCTGTTCAGCGGCGACACTGTGCTGCCCGGGCACCTGTACGTGCGCGATCTCCCGCAGTACCGCGCGACGATCCAGCGCCTGATCCGCTTCCGGGACGCCCCGACCGCGCCGGTCAGGGAGCTGCGCGGCGCGCACGTCGAGATGTCGGACACGCCCGGTGTCATCTACCCGCCCGGGACGGTCGACCAGCCCGACGAGCTCCCCCTCCCGCTGCCTCCGCGCGTCCTCGACCGGGTGCTCTCGGCGCTGGACGAGTTCCGCGGCGAGCCCGGCGAGCGGGTCGTGCGCAAGCGGTTCGTGGTCGCCGCCGACTGAGCTGGGGAGCCGACGGGTGCGAGCGGCCCCTCTAAGGTGGTGGGCATGACGATAATCACGCTTGCAGACGGTTCCACCCCCAGCGTCGCCGACGACGCGTTCGTCGCCGCCGGCGCCGTCCTCGCGGGACGGGTGCGGCTGCTCGCCGGCTCGAGCGTCTGGTACAACGCCGTGCTGCGGGCCGAGGTGGAGGACATCGTCCTCGGGGAGCGCAGCAACCTCCAGGACAACGTGTCGTGCCACGTCGACGATGGCTTCCCACTCACCATCGGCGCGGACGTCTCGGTCGGCCACAACGCCGTGCTGCACGGCTGCACGATCGAGGACGGCGTGCTGGTCGGGATGCACGCGACGGTCCTCAACGGCGCCGTCGTGGGGGCGGGCTCGCTGCTCGCTGCCGGGACGGTCGTGCTGGAGGGCGCCGTCATCCCGCCCGGCTCGCTGGTCGCCGGCGTGCCCGGCAAGGTCCGCCGCGAACTCACCGACGAGGAGCGCGCCGGCATCCTCGGCAACGCCGCGGCCTACCTCCAGCGCGTCACCGAGCACCCGCGCCCCTGACGAAGACCGCCGAGGGGTCAGGACTCGTGGGGGGCGGGCTCGACCGGACCGGGTTCGCCGTCCGTGATGCGCACGAGCTCGTCGAACGTCGTCGGGAAGACTGTGTGCGCGTGGCCGGCGGCGGCCCAGACCTCGGGATAGCCGGCGAGAGCGACATCCACGACGGTGCGGAGGCGCTCGGGATGCCCGAGGGGCGCGACGCCGCCGATGGTCTGGCCGGTCGCCGCCTTCACCGTTTCGGCGTCCGCGCGGCGGATGCGCCCGCCGAGCCGCTCACCCAGGAACGCGGTGTCGACGCGGTGCGCGCCCGACGTCATCACGAGCAGCGGCTCGCCGTCGATCGTGAAGACCAGGGAGTTGGCGATGGCGCCGACCTCGACGCCCAGCTCGGCAGCGGCCGACACCGCGGTCGGTGTCGCGGACTCGAACCAGCGCACCCGCGGCTCGATCCCGGCCTCCAGCAGCGCGGCCTCCACCCGCTCGACGGCGGGGTGCGTGCGCTCGGCGTCGGTCACGCCAGCGCCCGCTCCGCCGACTCGACGACATTCTGCAGCAGCAGCGCGCGCGTCATCGGGCCGACACCGCCCGGGTTCGGGGACACCCACGCGGCGACCTCTGCCACGTCGTCCGCGACATCGCCGGCGACCTTGCTCTTGCCGGTCACCGGGTCCTCCACGCGGCTGACGCCCACGTCGAGGACGATCGCGCCCGGCTTGACGTTGTCGGCGGTCACCAGGCCGGCGACACCCGCGGCGGCGACGATCACGTCGGCGCTGCGCAGGATGCCGTCCAGGTCGACGGTGCCCGTGTGCGTGAGCGTCACCGTCGCGTTGTACTCGCGGCGGGTGAGCAGCGAGCCGATCGCGCGGCCCACCGTGACGCCGCGGCCGACGACCACGACATGCTTGCCGTTCAGCTCGATCCCGTGCCGCAGCATCAGCTCGATCACGCCGCGCGGGGTGCAGGGCAGCGGGGTCGTGATCGGCCGGTTGACGTTGATGACCAGGCGGCCCAGGTTCGTCGGGTGGAGGCCGTCGGCGTCCTTGGCGGGGTCGACCAGCTCCAGGATCGCGTCGGTGTCGATGTGCGGCGGGAGCGGGAGCTGGACGATGAACCCGGTGCAGTCCGGGTCGTCGTTGAGCTCCTCGACCACGGCCTCGAGCTCGGCCTGCGAGATCTCCGCGGGCAGGTCACGGCGGATGGAGGCGATGCCGACCTCCGCGCAGTCGCGGTGCTTCCCCGCGACGTACCACTGCGACCCCGGGTCGTCCCCGACCAGGATCGTCCCGAGCCCCGGCACGACCCCGCGCTCTCGCAGAGCGCTCACGCGCTCCTTGAGCTCCGCCTTGATCTCCCCAGCCGTAGCCTTGCCATCCAAAAACTTCGCCGTCACACCAGCCTCCATCCATCAGTTCCTGAGTTGTGCACGCGACACGCCGCCTCGCCCCGTGCACAACTCCGGAACGGATGGAGTGGGTGAGCTATATCGAGGACGGGAGTTCTACGGGGAAGGCGTCCTGGCCGGAGGGGGTGAGGCCGGGGTAGAGGGGGAAGGCGGCGGTGAGGGCGTCCACTCGGGCGCGGAGCGCCTTCGTGTCGGCGCCGGGGCGCAGCGCCAGGGCGATGATGTCGGCCACCTCGGTGAACTCGGTGTCGCCGAAGCCGCGAGTCGCGAGCGCCGGCGTACCGATGCGGAGGCCGGAGGTCACCATCGGCGGGCGCGGGTCGAACGGCACGGCGTTGCGGTTCACGGTGATGCCGACCTCGTGCAGCACGTCCTCCGCCTGCTGGCCGTCGAGCTCCGAGGTGCGGAGGTCGGCGAGCACCAGGTGCACGTCGGTGCCGCCGGTGAGCACGTCGACGCCCGCCGCGCGCGAGTCGTCGGCCGTCAGGCGCTCCGCGAGCAGCTTGGCGCCGCGGATGGTGCGCTCCTGGCGGTCCTTGAACTCCGCGGTCGCGGCGAGCTTGAACGCGGTCGCCTTGGCGGCGATCACGTGCATGAGCGGGCCGCCCTGCTGGCCGGGGAAGACGTTCGAGTTGAGCTTCTTGGCGAGCTCCATGTCACGGCTGACGATGAAGCCGGAACGCGGGCCGCCGATGGTCTTGTGCACGGTCGAGCTGACGACGTCGGCGTGCGGCACGGGCGACGGGTGCAGACCGGCTGCGACGAGGCCGGCGAAGTGCGCCATGTCCACCCAGAGCTTGGCGCCCACCTCGTCCGCGATCTCGCGGAAGGCGGCGAAGTCGAGCTGGCGGGGGTAGGCCGACCAGCCGGCGATGATGACCTGCGGCTTGTGCTCGAGGGCCTTGTCGCGCACGACGTTCATGTCGACGGTGAAGGACTCCGGGTCGACGCCGTAGGCGACCGCGTTGTAGAGCTTGCCGGAGAAGTTGAGCTTCATGCCGTGGGTCAGGTGGCCGCCGTGGGAGAGCTCGAGCCCGAGGATGGTGTCGCCCGGGGTGGCGATGGCCGAGAGCACAGCCGCGTTCGCGGACGCGCCGGAGTGCGGCTGGACGTTGGCGTACTCGGCGCCGAACAGGCTCTTCGCCCGGTCGATGGCCAGCTGCTCGGCGATGTCGACGTACTCGCAGCCGCCGTAGTAGCGGCGGCCCGGGTAGCCCTCGGCGTACTTGTTCGTCAGCACGGAGCCGACGGCCTCGAGCACGGCGCGCGGGACGAAGTTCTCCGAGGCGATCATCTCGAGATAGTCGCGCTGACGGCCGAGCTCGAGCTGCAGCACCTCCGCGATCTCGGGATCGACTTCCGCCAATGGGGCGGTGAAGGTGGACGGAAGGGTGTCGGTCACAATCGGCTCCTTGAAAGCAGGGATGGACAATCTCTGTGCATCGACCCAGGCGCGCGGCCGAATCCATCCGTTCGTTCGAGGTAACCGTCGTCGCTCCCCGATGGTGACCATCTGAGCGCCAGTCGCGACGTGAGCAAGCATAGCAAAGCGGCGCGGATGCGGCCCGTGCTCATCCGCTGGAGACCTTGCTCATTAGTTAGGAGGCCTGCGATACTCGCTGATGGTCGTCCCGCGGGTGGGCAGCGCCGGCCGAGCCCGAGAATCCCCTGACGTGGTGAGGAGCATCCGTGGTCGTGCCGCGCCCTGCCCAGCTCGAGAACACGGGCGACACGCCCTTCACGCTCCTTCCGGGAGCCAGGATCATCGTCGCAGGGCCCGGTGCGGACGCCGTCGGCCGCCTGCTGCGCGCCGAGCTCGCCACGGACTGCCACCGCGAGCTCGCCGTCGTCCACGAGCCTCCCGCGTTCGGCGACGTCGCCATCGTGATCGCGGACGACGAAGGGCCGGCCGGGCATCCCGCCGAGGGCTACACGCTGGAGGTCGCTGCCGAGGGAGTGCGGATCGGCGCGGCGACGGCCGCCGGCGCATTCTGGGGCGTGCAGACCCTGCGCCAGCTCGTCCCCGCGGAGTGCGGCGACGATCCCCTGACGGTCGACGCCGCCCGGATCACCGACCACCCGCGCTTCGCCTACCGCGGCGCGATGCTGGATGTCGCGCGCCACTTCTTCCCCGTGCCGGATGTCAAGCGGTTCATCGACGCGATCGTCCTGCTCAAGATCAACCACCTGCATCTGCACCTGACCGACGACCAGGGCTGGCGCATCGAGATCGCCTCCTGGCCGGAGCTGACCCGGATCGGCGGGTCGACGGGCAGCGACGGCAGCAGGGGCGGCCACTACACCGCCGACGACTACCGAGAGCTCGTCGCCTACGCGGCCGAGCGGCACGTCACGATCGTGCCCGAGATCGACATGCCGGGCCACACGAATGCGGCACTCGCCTCATACCCCGAGCTCAATCCGGACGGCGTCGCTCCCGCGCTCTACACCGGATCCGCGGTCGGCTTCAGCACCCTCCAGACCGGGGACGCCGTCACCGACCGGTTCGTGCGTGACGTCGTGCGGGAGGTCGCGGCCCTGACCCCCGGCCCGTACCTGCACATCGGGGGCGACGAGAGCCTCAGCACGCCGGAGGCCGACTTCCAGGCCTTCGTGCGGCGGGCCGCGGCGATCGTCGCGGACGCCGGCAAGGTCCCGGTGGGCTGGCACGAGATGGGTCGGGCGGCCGGGCTCCCGGAGGGGACGGTCGGCCAGTACTGGTCGTTCCGCACTCCCCGCGACGACGCGGCCGAGGAGACGCTCGCGTTCGTCCGCGCCGGTGGCGCGGTCATCATGTCGCCGGCCGACGTCGCGTACCTGGACATCGTGTACGAGGCGGGCGATGCGATCGGCCAGGACTGGGCCGACGGCCCGACGACCCTCCGCACCGCGTACGAGTGGGACCCGGCACGGATCGTCCCCGGGCTGGGCGACGCGCACATCCTCGGCGTGGAGGCGCCGCTGTGGACCGAGACCGTCGCGACGATCGAGGAGGCCGAGCGGATGACGTTCCCGCGGCTCGCGGCCGTCGCGGAGATCGGCTGGTCGGCGGCGCCCGAGGACACGGAACCCGTGGTGTCGGCGCGCGACTTCGACGCGTTCGCGACCAGGGTCGCGCGGCTCGCCGAGCACTGGGACGCGCTCGGAACCGCCTACCGCCGCGTGGCCGGGGTGCCGTGGCCGCAGGGCGCGACGCGCTGAGCGGGTCGACGGCGGCCGACGACGAAAGGAGCCGGTGACCCCGCGGGGTCACCGGCTCCGTGGTTCAGCGAGCGTCACGCTCGCCGGACCGCGATCGTCACGCGGCAGCGGTCTCCTCGCTGCGGCGACGACGACGGACCAGCATCAGGACGACGCCCGCACCCACCAGGAGCGCGGCCGAGCCCGCGATGCCGGCGACCGCGATGTCCGAACCCGTCATCGCGAGGCCGCCCGTGCCGCCGTTGCCACCGGTCGCGTTATTGCCGGCGCCGGCCGCGCCGTTGTCACCGCCGGAGCCGCCGTTCCCGCCGTTCCCGTCATCCGGTCCGCCATCGGTCGGGTTCGCGACCGTGATGTCGAAGGTCTCCCAGAGCGTGCCATCGGCCCGGTGGATCTGGAAGACGTAGTCCGCGCCCGCCTGGGTCGGAATCACGAAGGCGAAGGTGTGCGCGCCGTCGTCCGCAGACGCCGCAGAGAACTGCTTGGACGTGTGGTCCGACGGAGCCGTCCGCAGCGAGGCCGTGGTGGCCGTGTGTCCGTTCACGCCGGTGAGCGTGTGCGTCAGGTCCTCGTTCGCGACGTACGTGCTCGCCGGGGCGGTGTACGTGACCGTCTCACCGGGGTCGACAATGTACTTGTCGAGCTCGCCGTGCAAATCACCCGGGTTGACGTAGTCCGCGTGAGCGGCTGCCGCGGGCGCGAGGGCCAGCGCCAGGGCGACGAGGCCGCCGAACAGTTTCTTCTTCATGGGTTCTCCTTTGTAGGGGGATGGATGGCACGGGCCGACCGGTGCGGTTCGGTCAGCCACAGGTCCCGGGTTCGGCGAAGTGCTCGAACTCGGTGGCGGTGGGGGTTGCGACGACACGGTCGACGGTCGGCGATCGGGTGCGAAGAGCGGTGAACTCGGCGACGACGACCGAGACGGCGCCCGGCGCGAGGTCGACCATCACCATCGAGACGGGGCGTCCGTCGACCGTGCGGGTGACCGGCGTGACGGGTTCGCCGTCGATCGTCATCCGGGAGGGGCGCAGGCTGTCGGTCGACGCGAACTGGACCATCGTCCGGATGTGCCCGCTCGGCAGGCCGGGCACGCCCGGGCCGGTCACGACCCACGGGAACGACGCGATGTCGGCGGGCGCCGTGGATACGAGCGTCGCGGTGGCTGTGATCGTCCGGGCGGAGGCTCCGCCGCGCGCTGCCGTCGCCGTCGCCGTGTCGCAGGTCGCGGTGATCGAGCCCTCGAGGTAGCTGTCCATCTTGCCGGCCGTCCCGTCGGCCAGAAAGACGCCGACGGGCGCTCCGTCGTCGCTCAGCCGGGCGAGCGGGCCCCCGAGCGGGCCGTCGGCGATCTCGCGCTGCAACGCGGGGTCCGCGAACCAGAGCGAGATCCTGCCCTCCTCTGCGGCGGTCCCGAGCGCCTTCAGCACGGGCACGGTGCGCGTTCCCGCGCCGAACAGCCGGTCGAACATCGCCCGGGTGAGTTCACCGAAGAAGACGTCCTGCTGCTCGCGGGTGCCGATCTCGAGGTAGACGTCGCGCAGCAGGACCCTCGACGCGTTCTCGCTGTTCAGCTCGCGCCCGGCGACGGTGATCGGGCCGGTCGCCGCGAGCAGCCGGCCGATCGTCGCCGTGTCGATCGACACCACGCCGTCGAGGTCCTCGCCGAGCGCTGCGCGCCAGTGAGCCGCCGTCAGCTCGCCGCTCCGGACGAAGTCGGGAGTGAGGTTGACGTTCTGGATGTACCCGCCGAGGCGGGCGCCGTAGAGCGCCCGCTCCTGCGGCGTGACCGCGAGGCCGGCGCCTTCCGCCGGGTTCAGCTGGTCGGGGATCAGCTGGCGCCCCAGGTCGATGCGCCCGTGATCCGCGTTCAGTTCCGAGATCGCGCCGGCGATCCCGCCCGTCGTCCGCAGCTCGGCGTTGTTGTTGAAGAGCAGAGCGTATTTCTTCGCGCCGCCCGCGCCGATGGCATCGGGGAGCACCCGCGCGGCGACGGCCAGGGAGGAGACGGTCTCGTGGAGCTCGTCGACCAGGCTCCCGGCCTCGCGGACTCCGGCGGCGAGCGGTGGGACGAGGGGACCCGACGCCGCCTCGTCCAGCGCGCTGCGGCCGCGGTCGAGGGCGCGCTCCGCGGCGCGGAGTGCCGCGGCCGAGTTCGCGACGGTCCCGGTGTCGACGGAGCGGTCCGAGAGCGATACGGCGTCCTGGAGCCGGGCGAGGTCGCCGACGACGGGAGTCAGGCCGCCGGCGACCGTCTCGTGGAGGGCTTCGACGGTGAGCCGGTACGAGCGGAGATTGGCTCCGGCGAACGGGATGTGCTCGGAGGCTCGCCAGACGACATCGCCTGTCAGCTCCCTCGCGTCGTCGAGGCGGAGCCCCAGCGCGCCGAGCCGGTCGGCTCGGGAGCTCGCCGACGCCGGGTCCGCCGACACGGCGGCGACGGCCGCTCGCGCCTCGGCGCGAGCGGTGGAGACGTGCCCGTAGGAAATCGCCAGCCGCACGCCCACCCACACGGTGCAGCCCACCACGACGAGTGCGAGGGCGCCGAGCGACAGGAGCACGACGCGCTTGGCGCGCGCGGGCTCGGCCGCTTTCGCACGGCGGCTCGATCGAGCGCTCATAGGCCCAGGACTCCCTTTCGACATCGGACCCATGTTGTCGGCGGCGCGGCGACCTGCCACTGCCGATGCGCGGACTTACGTGCGGATCGGCCGACGTTCCGTGCAGACCGGCAGGCTTTCCGTGTCCAGCCTGACATCTTGCGTATTACCGTGAGCCAAGCAGTTGAGTTCTCGTCCACCTGGAGCACGCCGATGATCGATTCCCGCGCCACGGGGCCCGTCCCGCTCTCGAGCAGGGACGGCGTGCTCGCCCTCGTGCGCGAGCTCCTGTTCTCGAGCGAAGCCGATGTCGACCTGGTCGGACCGCGGCGCAGCGGGCGGTCCACCGTGGTCGACGCCCTGGCGTCGTCAGCCGTCGACGCCCGCAGGACGGTCCTGCGCGTGCACGGCGTCCGGTCGCTGCGGTCGACCCCGCTCGCCGCCCTGCACGCCGCCGGGTTCGGCGTGGTGCCGACCGCCGAGCGCCGCACCGCCTCCCCGCTCCAACAGGTGATCGACGCCCTGTCGACCACGCTCGGACCGGGGCCGGCCACGCTGCTGGTGGACGACGCCGATCTTCTCGACGACACGTCGACCGGGGCGATCGAGGCCGTGTCCCGTGCGACCCGGACGCCGTTGCTGCGCACCCGATCGCGCATGGACGCGGTGTCGTCCGCGGCCTACGTGGTGGAGCTGGAGCCACTCGGCTACGAGGAGCTGCGGTCGGTCCTCGCCGAGCGGCTGGGCGACCCGGTCGACGCGGGCGCGATGAGCCGCGTGTACGCGCTCTGCGGCGGCAATGTCGGCCTCGCGCTCGCCCTCGCCGAGCTCGCCGTGCTGGAACGGCGGCTGGTCCTCCGCTCCGGCGCGTGGTGCGCGACGGGAGAGCTGTGGAGCAGAGCCCTCCGCGGCGCGCTCGAGGCCCAGCTCTCCGGGCTCGATCCGGCCGAGCGCGGCGCGCTCGAGCGGATCGCCGTCGCGGGAGTCGGGGATGTCGGATCGACGCGCGGGCTCGTCGATCCCACGGCCCTCGACGGGCTGGCCGCGGCGGGCGTCCTCCGCGTGGTCCGGCGCCGCGGCCGCAGGCTCATCGCGCTCGATCCCCCGGTCCTCGCCGATCACCTCCGCGATCGGGCGCAGGTCGACGCCCCGCCGACGGACGCCGCGTTCGTGCAGTTCGTGCACGCGGCGGCCGACGCCCGCCGCGAGGCCGCGACAGCGGCGTGGGAGAGCACGCCGTCTCCGGGCACCGCTCTCGCCCTCGCACGCGCCCTGATGGCGGACACCGGGATGACCCCCGGCTCGGGCGACGACCTGGACGCCGTCCTGACGGCGTCGGTCGGCCTGGCCGGCGATCCGCTCGACACGGCGGAGCTCGCCGTGCTGCGTGCCCGCCGGTCGCTTGCGGCGGGCGAAGGGCTCGCCGCCGCGGTCGCCGCACTGCGCGAGGAGATCGCCGGGCTCGGCCCGTTCGCGCGCCTGGCGGACGCCGCGGCGGTCATGCTCGCCGTGGAGGTCGGCGCGGAGCCGGACGTCCGGGAGGAGCGGCTGCGGGACGATCCCGGCCTGCCGTCCGCCGTACGGTCACGGCTGCTGGAGGCCGCTCGGGCGGTCGCCCTCCGCTGCGGTCGCTTCGAAGACGCCATCGGGCTCCTCGACCACCTCTCCGCCGTTCCCGGCGCGCCCGTGCCCGCGTGCGAAGCGGCCGCGCACGCGTACGCCCTCCTGGGCGCAGGGCGGCACTCGGAGGCCGTCGCCTGGGCTGAACGCGGCGCCGCGTCGGCGCGCGACCGGCTCGACGCCGGGGCGGTGCGCGATCACAGCGTGGCGCTCGCGCTGTGCCATCTGCTCGCCGACCGGCCCGAGGACGCCGCCGAGGCGCTCACGACGGCGTCGGCTCTCGGCGCGCCCGCGGTCCCGGGCGCCGCCGTGCAGGTCGCGCTGCAGGTCCTGACCGCCGTGATCGCCGTGCGCCGCGGCGACACCTCCCGCGCCGAGCGCATCCGCGACGAGCTCGCCGCCGGGCTGCCGCCGACCTCGGACGGAGCGACGCCGTCCGCGCTGCGCACCGGAGTGGACTGGATCGACGCGCAGCTCGCCGCGGGTCGCGGCCGGCCCGACGACGCCGCCGCGATGCTCCGCGAGCTTGCCGCGACCCTGGCAGGCCACGGCGAGCTCCCCACCGCGGCCCTCGCCCTCCTGACCGCGCTCGAGCACGCCCCCGACGAGGGAATGTTGCGGGAGGCGCACGCGCTGGTCGAGCCGCAGCAGTCCGAGCTCCACGACGCCCACCTCGCCTTCGTCAAGGCGCGCGCGGCGCCGGACGGTGTGGACCTCCCTGCGCTCGCGGAGCGGCTGGCCACGACCGGTCGGGCCGGTCCGGCCGCGGCACTGCGGGCCCCCGACGGCGACGACATCGACAGCGGCGGCGGCAGTGGCGGCGGCGGCGGCGGCAATGGTAGCGGCGGCGGATTCTTCTCGACGCCGATCGCCCTGACCGAGCGCGAGCGCGAGATCACCCGGCTCGTGGCCGGCGGCCTCAGCAACCCGGAGATCGCGGCGCGGCTCGTCCTCAGCGTGCGCACGGTCGAAAGCCACGTCAGCAGGGTGATGCGCAAGACGTCGGCGGCCAACCGCGGGGAGCTCGTCGCCATCGCCCTGAGGCTCGCGCCGTGACCGGGCGGCGGCTCAGGGATAGCCGACGAACCAGAGCAGGACGAGCGCCACCGGCTGGAGGGCGATCCCCGCGGCCAGCACGATCGTCCGCGCCCGCCGGTTGTGGGTCAGCGCCGGCGCTCCGGCGAGCGGGGCCAGCGGGATGAGCAGGCGGAAGAGGCTCTGCTGGGGCAGGAAGACGGCGAACAGATAGAGGGCGTAGCTGGCGGCGTAGGCCACCACCTCGGTGCCCAGTGCGCGGACGCTCGGCCTGCTGAGCAGCCAGGCGTAGCCGCCGATCACGGCCACGACGAGGAGTGCGCCGGCGACGCTCGCGTAGCGCCAGGTGAACAGGAACCACGGTGTGAGCGGCACGAACGCGACCCGGCCGATGAAGCCCGTCCACCAGGACAGCTCCGTCTCCACGTAGGCTCCGGGCGTCCCGGTGACCGTCGCGGCGATCAGCGGCCACGCGAGGCCCGCGACCGCCGTCACCGCACCGGCGACGATCATCGCGACGCGTTCGCGGACTCCGAAAGCCTCGCCGCCGCGTCGCGCCCGCAGCGCGCGGATCACGTAGACGATCCCCAGCGTCAGCGGGAGGGCGAGCTCGCCGGGCCGGGTGAAGGCGGCCGCGACCCCGAACGGGATGACCGTCCAGTATCTCCTCGCCATCGTCGCCAGCAGTGCCGCGAACAGCAGCAGGAAGAACAGGCTCTCGGCGTAGGCGATCTGCAGCACGAACGACAGCGGGCCGAAGCAGAAGAACACCGCGGCCCAGAGCCCGCTGACCGAACCGACGCGGGAGGCGACGAGGCGGTACAGCACGAGACTGGCCGCGGCTCCGCAGAGCATCGCGACCAGGACCCCGGCCGCCGGGAAGCCGAGCCCGGTCGCCGTCATCAGACCGCGCACGATCAGCGGGTACAGCGGCAGGAACGCCCACTCGTTCTGCTGGACGTCGCCGTTCGAGTCGACCGGCAGCGTCGCCGGGTAGCCATGTTCGACGATGCCACGGTAGTACGAGGCGTCCCAGGTGCCGGCGAAGCCGAGGAACGTGGGATGCGCCTGCGGGCTGCCGCCCTCCCAGTGCAGCGCACCGGCCACCAGGTAGAGCGCGAGCATGAGCAGTGTCGTGACCACGCGGGATGCCGCGTACACGGCGAGGACGCCGGCCCACCACGGGGTGTCCCAGCGGAACAGCCGCACGCGGGCGGCGTCGGTCGCGGGCCCAGCGGGATCCGCCGGGTGCAGCGAACTCGTGGTGCCGGCCGTCATCGGGATCGATGCTACTCCGCGCCGATGCAGTGGTGAATCCACCGCGAGGACGATGTGGAAGTCGGCGCGGTCAGGGCGCCCGCGTCGCGCCACACGCGCGGGCGCCCGGCTCAGGAGGGCGGCTCGGGAACGGCAGGCTCCCCGCTACTTGACGCTGCCCGCCGTCAGCCCGCCGACCAGTCGCTTCTCGATGAGCGCGAACAGGATGACCACCGGGATGACCGCGACGACCGACACCGCGAAGACGTACTGCCAGGCGGCGTCGTACTGCCCCACGAACTTCGTGAGGGCCACCGACAGCGGCTGGTTGGCGTCCGTGGACAGGATCACGAGGCTGGCCGCGAACTCGTTCCACGAGGCGACGAACGTGTAGATGATCGCCGTGACGATCCCCGGCCACACCAACGGCAGCTGGACGCGCAGCAGCACCGTCCACTTGCCGGCGCCGTCGAGCTGCGCCGCCTCGTCGACCTCCTTGGGCACTCCCGCGAAGAACGTGTGCATGATCCAGATCGCGAACGCCAGGTTGAACGCCGCGTTGACGAGGATCATCGCCAGCCAGGTGTCGTTGATCCCGAGCGCCACCATCTCCTTGAACAGACCGGTCGCGAGCACCGTCGGCTGCAGCATCTGCGTCACGATCACCAGGAAGAGGAACACGCCGCGGCCCGGGAAGCGGAAGCGCGCCGTGTAGTACGCCGCCGGGACGCAGACCACCAGCACGAGCAGCGTCGCGAACACCGAGATCACGATGGTCGAGATGAGGTTGAGCGGCAGCGGGGTCTCCGGGGTGGACCACATGGTGAGGTAGTTCTCAGGGTGCCACTGCGTGGGCAGGTAGGTCGGCGGGACGGCGAGGATGTTGTCCCTGCTCTTGAACGACCCCACCAGCATGATCAGGTACGGCGCGATGAACACCAGCGCGATGACGACGCCGGCGATCACCTTTCCGGCGACGCGCCACGAGAAGCCCGGGCGTGGGCGGCGGTGGGGCGCGGCGGCGGTCGCGGGCGCTCCGGCGAGCGCGACGGACGCGGGGGCGGTCACGAGACCTCCTTCATCGGCTTCACGATCCACAGGTAGAGCGCCACGACGACCAGCACGATCAGGAAGTTGATCACGCTGAGCGCGCTGGAGAGGTCGATGCGCTGCTCGTTCTGGAGCAGCTTGAACACGTACGTGGTCGTCGTGTCGGCCTTGTAGCCGGGGATCGAGCCGGTCATCAGCTTGAGGATCGGGAGGGAGTTGAAGACGTTGATGATGTTGATCAGGCTCGCCAGCGCGATCGCGGGGCGCAGGTTGGGCAGCGTCACCCCGAAGTAGGAGCGCACGGCTCCCGCGCCGTCGACCTTCGCCGCCTCCAGCATGTCGCCGGGGATGCCCGCGAGTCCCGCCAGGATCGTGTAGGTCGTGAACGGTAGCGACACGAACACCGCGATGGCGATGGACGACACGAAGGCGGGCAGCGGTTCCCGGGTGAACCCGAACGGCTGCGCGATCACGTGGATGTCGACCAGGAACTTGTTGATGATGCCGTAGAACGGGTCGAGGCCGTAGACGAAGACCGTGGTCGTCATGACGACGCTCGCCGCCCAGGGGACGATGATCGCCATCCGCACCCAGCGCCGGCCGGGGAAGTTCTTGTCGAGGAACTGCGCCAGCGCCAGCGAGATCACCACGGTGACGACGACGACCGACACGACCCAGACGAACGTGTTGAGGAGGATGCCCGGGATCTCCGGACGCGAGAGCACCGTGACGTAGTTCTGCAGGCCCACCGATCCGTGGTCGACGCCGGCGACCGAGATCTTCCGCGTCGAGTTGAAGATCATGTAGCCCGCGGGGAACAGCACGATGCCGAAGATGAGGATGAGCGCCGGCAGCGTCCACGGCACGGCGTTCCACAGCGTGGTGGAGTGACCGTGCCCGGCGCGCGGCGCCCCGCGGCGGGGACGGCCGGTGGCCGCCCCCGTCGTGGTCGTTTCGATCGTCGAGCTCATGCCGGTGCTACTGGCCCGAAGCCTTCGACTGGATGGCCTTGAGCAGGTCGGAGGGGTTGGCGCCCTGGCCGAGCTGCCCGATCTGGCTCTGGATGGCGCCCTGCGCGGCCGACCAGTTCGGGTTCGTCGACGGGTAGAACTTGGCGTTCGGCAGCAGGTCCAGGAACGGCTTGATGGTCTCGTCCGAGCCCATCTGGTCCGCGCCGGACTTCGTGGTGGGCAGGAAGCCCTCCTCGCCGACCCACTTGGTGTAGACCGCCGGAGTGTAGAAGTAGTCGAGGAACTTCTTGATCGAGTCCTTCTTGTCCGTCTTGCCCTTGAACGCCATCAGGTGGTCGGCGACGCCCAGCGTGAAGGCGGAGCCGTCCTTGGTCGGGATGGGCGCGATCCCGTACTTGAGCGACGGGTTCTTGTCCTTGATCTGGCCGACGATCGGCGGCAGGCCGATCTGCATGCCGAGCTGGCCCTGGATGAAGACGTTCATCAGCGGCGTGCGGTTGGTCGAACCGGGGTTCGCCTCCGTGAAGCCCTGGTTGATGATCTTCTGCATCTCGGTGGCGCCGGTGACGTTCTCGGCGCTGTCGATCGTCAGCGTCTTGGCGTCGCCGTAGCCGCCGCCCGCGCCGTAGAACCAGATCGCGGTCTCGGCCTGGGCCTCCTCGGAGCCGAGCGGCATGCCGTACGGCGTGACGCCGGCGGCCTTCAGCTTGGCGGCGTCGGCCTCGAAGTCGGCCCAGGTCTTCGGCGGCTCGGCGATCCCGGCCTTGGCGAAGTCGTCCTTGTTGTAGAACAGGGCGCGTGCGGAGGCGATGAACGGGAGGCCCCACTGGGTGCCGTCGATGCTCGCGTTCTTGTTGAACGCCGGCTGGAAGTCGTCGAGCGTCTTGGCCGAGACGACGTCCTTCGCCGGGTAGAGCAGGTCGTCGGCGGCGAAGCCGGCGAACGCGTCGATGTTCAGGATGTCCGGCTGCTTGCCGGCCTGGATGCGGGTCTTGATGACGTTGTTGATGTCGGTCCACGACTCGACGTCGAGGTTGACTGTGATGCCCTTGTTGGCGGCCTCGAAGTCCTTGATGATCTGCTGCCACTCGGCCTTGGTGTTGTCCGAGTAGCTGGCGACCATCAGGTTGAGCTCGCTGCTTCCGCCGGCCGAACCGCCCGATCCCCCGCTGAAGCCGCAGGATGCGAGCGTCAGGGTCGCGACCGTCGCAGAGGCGACAGCGGCTCCCCACCGCAGAGACTTCTTCATCGACTTTCCTCACTCTCGATAAGGATCCCGGACCGTCGCTGAAAGATGCTGCAGGTGCGCGACGATGCGTATCTGGATGATGCTTAGTGATCTATTCTGCGTGCAAACGATCACATGCACTCAATTGATGCTCGAATGATTGCGCACATTCCGGGTTCACGTCAAGGAACCCGGGCCAGATCGTTACATGGGATTTACACAGACGCCGAGGATCCGGCCGCATTGTGGTCTGAACGATTGAAAGTGATCAGTAGACAGACCTAACACTCATAAGCAATCATTGTCCTGACCGAATCGTGCTGGAACAGGCCGAACGACAGGAGCGAGCAGTGACGGACATCCCCCCGGGAGCGCACATGGAGGCCGAACTGCGGTCGCAGCCGGAGACCTGGGCCCGTGCCGCCTCCCTCCGCGCCGAACAGGCGCTCTTGCCCGCCTCCGGGGAGCGCGTCGCGGTCGTCGGCTGCGGCACCTCCTGGTTCATGGCACAGTCGTACGCGGTGCTGCGCGAAGCGGCCGGCCACGGCGTCACCGACGCCTACGCGGCCTCCGAGGCGGCCGTGGACCGCGACTACGACGCGATCGTCGCGCTCAGCCGCTCCGGCACGACCACCGAGGTCATCGAGCTGATCGACGGCCTCCGTGGCCGCTCGCGGCGACCGCGCACCATCGCGGTCGTCGGCGCGCCGGAGACCCCGCTGCTCGGGCTGGTGGACGACGCGGTGCTGCTGGCGTTCGCCGACGAGACCTCCGTCGTGCAGACGCGGTTCGCGACCACGGCGCTCGCGCTGATGCGGGCCTCCCTCGGACACGACCTCGGCCACGCGATCGAGCAGGCCGCGGCCGCGGTCGACGAGGAGCTGGACGACGCGCTCGTCTCGGCCGACCAGTACAGCTTCCTCGGCTCCGGCTGGACCGTCGGCCTGGCGCACGAGGCGGCCCTCAAGATGCGCGAGGCGTCGCAGTCCTGGACCGAGTCGTACCCGGCGAAGGAGTACCGGCACGGCCCGATCGCGATCGCCGCGCCCGGACGCGTCACCTGGATGCTGGGCGACTCCCCCACGGGGCTCGCCCAGGATGTCGCCGCCACCGGCGCACGCTTCGAGGACGCCCCGATCGACGGCCTCGCCGACCTGGTGCGCGCCCAGCGCGTTGCACTGGAGCGGGCACGCCGCGCGGGTCTCGACCCCGACCGTCCCCGCAACCTGACCCGTTCTGTCATCCTGGCGCCGTGAACGAGAAGGCCGCCCCAGCCGACGAGGGCGTCGGGCTCGGCGCCGGAGCAGGGCTCGGCGCCGGCGCCCCGGTGCTCGCCTTCGATGTCGGCGGCACCGATCTCAAAGCCGCCCTGGTGGACTCCGACGGCCGGATCGTCGCGCTGACCCGCCGGCCGACGCCCCTCGACGGCGAGCGCACGGGCGAGGCGGTCGTCGCTGCGACGGCCGAGCTCGCGGCCGGATTCCGGAGCGCGCATCCCGAGGTCGTCCCCACTGCGGCCGGGCTCGTCGTCCCGGGGCACGTGGACGAGGAGACCGGGGTCGGCGTGTTCTCCGAGAATCTCGGCTGGCGCGACGTTCCCTTCCGCGACCTGGCGACCGCGGCCTACGGGCTTCCGGTGTCGTTCAGCCACGACGTGCGGGCCGCGGGCGAAGCCGAGTACCGGCTGGGCGCCGCCGCCGGCTTCCGCGACGTCGTGGTGATGGCGATCGGCACCGGGATCGCGGGGGCGATCTTCATCGACGGCGCCCTGTTCACCGGTGGCGGGATGGCCGGGGAGATGGGCCACTCCCGCGTCGCCGACGGCCCGGAGTGCGCCTGCGGGGGCCGCGGCTGCCTGGAGGCCGTGGCCTCCGCCGCGGCGATCGCCCGCCGGTACACCGCGATCAGCGGCGTCCCGGTCGCCGGAGCGAAGGAGGTGCTCGAGCGCGCCCGCTCCGGCGATCCGGCCGCCCGGCGGATCTGGGACTCCGCGCTGGACGCGCTCGCGCTCGACCTCTCGCACACCGTCGCACTGCTCGCCCCGGAGGCCGTCGTGATCGGCGGCGGCCTGGCCCAGGCCGGGGACGAGCTGTTCGTGCCGCTGGCCCAGCGGCTCGACGGCATCCTCACCTTCCACCGGCGGCCCGCGCTGATCCCGGCGCGCATCGGCGAGAACGCCGGCGTGATCGGCGCGGCGCTGCGGGCGCGGGACATCCTGTCCGCTCCGGCCGCCGCCGGCGTCGCGAGGGCCGCGCGATGATCCTCACCGTCACCCCGAATCCGGCGATCGACCTCACCTACCGGGTCGCCGCGCTGCAGCCCGGCGAGACGCATCGGGTCGCGCCTCCCGCGGTGCGGGCGGGCGGCAAGGGTCTCAACGTGGCCCGCGTGATCGCGCAGACCGGTGGCGCGTCGTTCGTGCTGACCACCGCGGGCGGCGCATCCGGGCTCCGCCTGGCCGACGACCTGGAGGCGAGCGGGCTGCCGTCCGAGCTGATCCCCGTGGCCGCGCCGACCCGCAGCAGTGTCGCGATCGTGGACGAGGGCTCCGGCGTCGCGACGATCTTCAACGAGACCGGCGGCGAGCTCTCACCCGCCGAGTGGACTGCGCTGCGGGAGGCCGTCGTGCGCCTCGCCGTGCCCGCCACCGCGATCGTCGGGTCCGGCAGCCTCCCGCCCGGCGCCCCCGAGGGCTTCTACGCCGACCTGGTGGCGGCCGCCCGGCGGCACGGGGTCCCGAGCGTCATCGACGCGAGCGGGACGCCGCTGCTCGCCGCCGCCGAGGCCGGCGCCGACGTGCTCAAGCCGAACCGCCGCGAGCTGGCCGACACGGTCGGCTCGGACGACCCCGTGGCCGGCGCCCGCGCCCTGCTG
>NZ_JBDGMM010000060.1:0-148691 GCF_057655165.1 Leifsonia sp. Soil_N53 | reverse complement strand
CGGCGGCCCGCTCGGCCTCCAGCTGCCGCGCGAGAGCCTCGCCCCGCGCCTGCTCGGCGCGCACGCGCTCCTTCGCCGTCTCGACGGCGAGCCGCGCCTCGACCTCGGCCTCCCGGGCCGCGTCCAGCTCGACCGAGAGCGCGTCGCGCGCCGACACGTCGAGGATCGGCCGCGGCCGTGACCGGGCGACCTCCAACTCCGACTTCGCGGTGTCCGCAGCGGACTCTGCCTCGGCGACCCGCTCGGCGGCCTGCTCCAGCGCGCGGCTCAACCGGTCGGACTCCGCGACGGAGCCCTCCAGCTGCACCTTGACCCGGTTGAGCCGTTCGGTCTGCGCGGCGAGCTGCGAGTCGAACTCGCGCAGCGCCGTCAAAGCGGTCTGGGACTGCTCCTTGGCCACCTGGAGGACGCCTCGCTGCTCGGCCAGCGCGAACCGCGCGCGGTCGATGAGGGACGTCACCTCGCCGAGCCGGTCCTCGGCCGCGTCGCGGTCGGCGATCAGCTCGATGCGGCTCTGCTTCGCCCCGGAGCCGCCGCGCAGCACGAAGTCGGTCAGCACCTCCCCGGTGCGGGTGATCAGGGTGACGGGACCGCCGAGCTTCCGCGCGCGGAATGCGTCCGCCGCAGCTCGGGCGGCGTCCAGGTCGTCCGCGATGGCGGTGAAGGCCAGCAGCCCGAGCACGCCGCTCGGCGCCTCCACGACCGACCGCGCGGGCACGACGCCGGCGACGCCGGTCAGGTCGACCTCCGGCGCCTCCGCGTCGGCGACCACGACCTCCACCCGGCCCAGGTCGTCGGCGGCGGCGTGCGCGACCGCGTCGAACGCGCTGTCCCTGCTCTCGGCCAGCACGGCGTCGGCGAGCGTGCCGAGCGCCGCCGCGACCGCGGCCTCGTGACCGGGGTGGACACGGATGTGCTCCGCGACCAGGCCGCGGACGCCGGCGAGCCGTGCGCCGACGAGCGCCGCCGAGCCGTCCTTCTGGTCCAGCGCAAGCGAGAGCGCCGAGGTGCGCGCCGCGAGGGCGTCCCGCTCGCGCTCCAGGGTGTGGAGGTCGTCGCGCAGCTTCTCGATGAGCGCTTCGGCCTCGAACACGTCGGCCTGGGCGAGCTCGTACGCCTCGTCCAGCGCGCCCTCGCCGAGGTCGGTGGTCGCCGCCTCGGCCTCCCGGGCGGCGAACTCGGCGCGGGCCTTCTCGAGCCGCTCGGTGGCGGCGTCCAGCGCGTTCTGCTGGCGCAGGACCTCGCCGCGCACCGCAGCGAGGCGCTGGGCGGCGGCGTCGGCCTGGCCGTTCAGCTTGCTGATCTCCAGGTCGTGCTTCGACACCAGCGCGCTCTGCGCCGCGATCTCGTCGTCCACCGAGTCCAGGCGCGCACGCGCGGCACGGGTCGCGGACTGCGCCGCCTGCCAGGCCTCGTCCGCCGCCACGACGGCGCCGCGCAGGCGCTCGACCTCGTCGGCGGCGTCCTGCACCATCTGCGGGCTGACCCGCGGCCCGTCGTCGGTCGACTCGGCCTGGCTGCCGAGCAGGGCGACGCGCTGCGTCGCGAGCGAGTACAGGTTGCGCAGCCGGTCCTGCGCCTGCTCCAAGGCGAAGGCGGTGCTGCGGGCGATATCCACCGCGTCGCCGATCTGCGCCTGCTCCAGCCGGGTGCGGCGCAGCTGCTTCTGCTCGAGCTGCTCCTGGAGGACGATCTGCTCGGTGTGCCGTTCGGCCTCCGTGCGGGTGTGGTCGTCGAGCGACCGGCGCAGCCCGACCACGTCGTCGGCGAGCAGGCGGGCTCGGGCGTCGCGGACGATCGCCGCGATGGTCTGCGCCTCGCGCGCGATCTCGGCCTGGTGGCCGAGCGGCTTGAGCTGCCGGCGCACCTCGCCGGCGAGGTCGCTCAGCCGGGTCAGATTGGTCTGCATCGCCTCGAGCTTGCGGAGCGTCTTCTCCTTGCGGCGGCGGTGCTTGAGGATGCCGGCAGCCTCCTCGATGAAGCCGCGGCGCTCCTCGGGGGTGGCGCGCAGCACGGCGTCGAGCTGGCCCTGGCCGACGATGACGTGCATCTCGCGGCCGAGTCCGGAGTCGCTGAGCAGCTCCTGCACGTCGAGCAGGCGGCAGGACTGGCCGTTGATCGCGTACTCGCTGCCGCCGTTGCGGAACAGCGTGCGCGAGATGGTGACCTCGGTGTACTCGATCGGGAGGGCGCCGTCGCTGTTGTCGATCGTGAGCTGGACCTCGGCGCGGCCGAGGGGTCCGCGGGTGGAGGTCCCGGCGAAGATGACGTCCTCCATCTTGCCGCCGCGAAGCGTCTTGGCGCCCTGCTCGCCCATCACCCAGGCGAGCGCATCCACCACGTTCGACTTGCCCGACCCATTGGGCCCGACAACGCACGTGACGCCCGGCTCAAACGCAAAAGTCGTCGCCGTCGCGAACGACTTGAACCCCTTGAGCGTAAGACTCTTCAAATACACGCTGCGAATCTACCCGAGCAGACGCGCCACCCCCGTTCCCCCTGCCGCCGAGCACAGGAAAAGTGCGCCGTTCCGGCTCGAAACAGCGCACTTTTCCTGTGCTCGACGGCGGTAGAGGGGGGGTCAGCCTACGCCGAGGTAGGCCTCTTTGATGGCGGGGTCGGCTAGGAGTTCGCGGCCGGTGCCGGAGCGGGTGATGCTGCCGGTCTCCAGGACGAAGGCCCGGTGGGCTCGGGCCAGGGCCTGGTTGGCGTTCTGCTCGACGAGCAGGACGGTGGTGCCCTGCTTGTTGATCTCGCTGACGATCGAGAAGATCTGCCGGATGAACTGCGGGGCCAGCCCCATCGAGGGCTCGTCCAGCAGCAGCAGCCGCGGGCTCGACATCAGCGCGCGCCCGATCGCGAGCATCTGCTGCTCACCTCCGGACATCGTGCCGCCGACCTGCGTCCGCCGTTCGGCGAGCCGCGGGAACAGCGCGAACACCCGGTCGAAGTCCGGCCCCATGTTGGAGCGGTCCTTGCGGCCGAACGCCCCCATGTCGAGGTTCTCCATCACCGTCATCCCCGGGAAGATACCGCGACCCTCCGGAGCCTGCGAGATGCCGCGGATGACCCGGATGTGCGCCTTCATCTTGGTGATGTCCTGGCCGTCGAACAGGATGGAGCCCTTCGACGGGTTCAGGATGCCGGAGATGGTCTTCATCGTGGTCGACTTGCCGGCGCCGTTCGCGCCGATCAGGCTGACGATCTCGCCCTCCTCGACGGAGAACGACATGTCGTGGATCGCCTCGATGCGCCCGTAGGACACACTGATGTTCTTCAGTTCAAGCAACGTCATCTTCGGGCTCCCCGAGGTAGGCGGCGATCACGCGCGGGTCGTTGCGGATCTCCAGGGGCACGTCGTCGGCCAGCTTGCGGCCGAACTCGAGCACCACGATGCGGTCCGTCACGCCCATGACCAGCTTCATGTCGTGTTCGATGAGGAGGACGGTGTACCCGTCGGCGCGGATGGTCCGGATGAGGTCCATCAGGTCCTCCTTCTCCGCCGGGTTGAAGCCGGCGGCCGGCTCGTCCAGGCAAAGCACCTTGGGGTCCGTCGCGAGGGCGCGCGCGATCTCCAGACGCCGCTGCGAACCGTACGGAAGCGACCGGGAGAGGTCGCCCGCGTGGTCCGCGATGCCCACGAACTCGAGCAGGGCCATGCCGCGCTCGATGGCGGACTTCTCCTCCCTGGTGTGCCGCGGGAGCCGCAGCAGCGCGCCGGGCACGGAGGTCCGGTGCCGGGCGTCCAGGCCCACGACCACGTTCTCCAGCGCCGTCATCTCGCCGAACAGCCGGATGTTCTGGAAGGTGCGCGCCAGGCCGAGCCGCGTGATCCGGTGCTGCTTCTGGCCTTTGATCGACTGGCCCTCCAGCAGCACGTCGCCGCTGGTCGGCTTGTAGACGCCGGTCATGGCGTTGAAGCAGGTGGTCTTGCCCGCGCCGTTCGGCCCGATCAGGCCGAGGATCTCGCCACGGCGGATGTCGAACGAGACGTCGTCGAGGGCGAGCAGGCCGCCGAACTTCACCGTGAGGTTGCGCACCTCCACAATGTTCTCGCCGACCTCGACCGCGATCTCCCGGTCGGGGGCGGCCGCCTCGGCGACCTCGAGGTCGACGCCCGCCGCCTCCAGCTCCTCCTCGTTGGCGCCGAGGACCGGCTCCTCCTCGGGGGCCTGCGGGGTCGGTTCGTTCGTGGTGGGTCCGTCGCTCATCGCGCGCCTCCCTTCGCCGCCTGGGCGACTCGTCGGTACGCATGGCGACCGTAGGCCAGGAGCTTCTGGCGCGCCGGGAACAGGCCCTGCGAGCGGAAGATCATGATCAGCACGAGCGCGACGCCGAAGATCAGGTACTTGTAGTCGGCGATCGCGGTGAATCGCAGCGGGATGTACGCCACGATCGCGCCACCGATCATCGCGCCGACCTTGTTGCCCGCGCCGCCGAGGACGACGGCCGCCAGGAACAGGATCGAGGTCTGGACGTCGAACTTCTGGTTGTTGACGAAGCCGACCTGCCCGGCGAACAGCGCTCCGGAGAGGCCGCCGACGCCGGCGCCGATCGCGAACGCCCACACCTTGTACTTGAAGGTCGGAACGCCCATGATCTCGGCGGCGTCCTCGTCCTCGCGGATGGCGATCCAGGCGCGGCCGACGCGGCTGCGCTCCAGGTTGCCGACCAGCAGCAGGATGACGATGATCACCGTCACGGTCAGCCAGTACCAGGGCACACCGTTGGAGTTGGAGAAGATCGGGATGCCCTTGTCGGTCTCGCCGGGCGGGTGGCCGACGTTCTGGAAGCCGACCTGGCCCTTCATCGCCGGGATGATCGTCGCGAGGATTCGCACGATCTCACCGAAGCCGAGCGTGACGATCGCCAGGTAGTCGCCGCGGAGGCGCAGGGTCGGCACGCCCAGGATCACGCCGAAGGTCATGGTGACCGCCATCGCGACCGGGATCGTCCACAGGTACGGGATCTTCAGGAACGGCGAGTCCGGACTGGTCAGCATGGCCGCCGTGTACGAACCGACCGCGAAGAACGCGACGTAGCCGAGGTCGAGGAGGCCGGCGTAGCCGACCACCACGTTCAGGCCGATCGCGATCAGGCCGTAGGTGGCCATCGCGAAGCACGCGAGCGGCCAGTCGTTGCCCGGCTCGGTGGTCAGGGGGAAGAAGTTCAGGTACGGCAGCGCGTACGCGAGCGCGACCACGATGAGCAGCCACGCCCACTGCACGGCCCGCGGGAGGCCGTTCCAGTAGTCGCGCAGCGGCTGCAGCGGACCCTTCTTCCGGTTGGCGCGTGCCGCCTCGAGGGCGTCATCGGCCTGCTCCGAGCGTCCGTCGGGGAGGACCTTGGGGCCTTCGGTGGTGCTCATGCGCGGCTCCTTCCGAGCGAGGTGCCCAGGATGCCGGTGGGCTTGACCAGCAGCACGAGCACCAGCACGACGAACGCGACGACGTCGGTCCACTGCGAGTCGCCCAGCAGGATCTGACCGTAGTTGCCGATGACGCCGAGCAGGAGGCCGCCGAGGAGGGCGCCGCGCACGTTGCCGATGCCGCCGAGGACGGCGGCGGCGAACGCCTTGACGCCGAGCACGAAGCCGCCGTTGTAGATCACGCCGGAGGGCACGAGCATCACGTAGAACAGCGCAGCGGCGCCGGCGAGGATACCGCCGGTGATGAAGGTGATCTGGATGATCCGCTCCTTGTTGACGCCCATCAGGGTGGCCGTGTCGGCGTCCTGGGCGACGGCGCGGATCCCGCGACCGGTGCGGGTGCGGCGGATGAACCAGTCGGTGGCGATCATCAGGATCACCGAGGCGACCACGATGATGATCTGCTGGCTGTTCACGATCGTCCCGAACACGTCGAAGATCGGCGTCGGGATGAACATCGTCACCGCCGGCTCCGCGTTCGCGCCCCGGATCAGGAAGATCAGGTACTGGATCGTGAACGAGGCGCCGATCGCCGTGATGAGGAACACGAGGCGGGGCGCGTTCCGTTTTCGCAGCGGCCGATAGGCCACGCGTTCGAGGACCCACGCGGTGAACGCGGACGCCGCCATGCCGACGAGAAGCGCGAGCAGGAGGTCGCCGACGATCGCGGCGGGGCTCAGGTTCGGTGCGCTCGGGCCGAAGCCGAGCGAAGTGAGGGTGATCACGACGCCGTACGCACCGACGATGAAGACCTCGGAGTGGGCGAAGTTGATCAGGTTCAGCACGCCGTAGACGAGCGTGTAGCCGACGGCGATCAGGCCGTAGATGGCGCCGAAGGTGAGGCCGTCGAAGGTGGCGCTCCAGAAGTTCTGGACGAGGGCGCCGACATCGAAGTTGATCCAGGAGTTGTCGAGGACGGGATGGACGAGGAGGAGGGTTTCGAGCATTCGAGCTTCCAGGTGTCAGTGCCGGATCGTCGTTGGTCCGGCTCAGGTCTTACGAGCGAGAGTCGAAACAAAGGTGCCGCGGGCCACGGTGGCCCGCGGCACCTTCGCGTGTCGCGTTATCCGATGGTGCCGATCGGGACGATCTTGCCGCCCTCGACCTTGTAGCCGTAGACGGTCGGTGCCTGGAGCTCACCGGTGGAGTCCCACTTGTAGTGCTTGCTCAGGCCGTCGGCGTCGTAGTTCTTCACCCAGTCGACCAGGTCGGCGCGGGTCGTCTTGCCCTTGTCGATGCCGGCGAGCAGCACGGTCGTGGCGTCGTAACCCTCGATCGAGTAGGTGCCGGGCTCGGCGTTGGCGAGCGACTTGTAGGCCGACTCGAACGTCGGGATCAGCTCACCCGGGATGCAGGGGCAGGTGAAGTACGCGTTGCTGGACGCGTCGCCGGCCAGCTTGATGAACTGGTCGTCCTTCACACCGTCGGGGCCGACGAACGTGCCCTTGTAGCCCTTGTTGACGAGCTGCTGGTCGAACGGCGCACCCTCGGCGTAGTAGCCCGAGTAGTAGACCGCGTCCGGCTTCGCGTTGATGATCTTGGAGATCACGGCCGAGAAGTCCTTCTGGCCGGTCGTCACCTTGTCGGTGCCGACGAGCGCGCTGCCGAGCGCCTTCGAGGTCGTGGTGCCGAGGCCGATTCCGTAGTCGGAGTCGTCCTGGACCAGGTAGACCTTCTTGGCCTCCAGCTTGTCGGTCAGGAACTTCGCCGCCGCCGGGCCCTGGACGGCGTCGTTGCCGAGGCCGCGGAAGAAGGTCTTCCAGCCGTTCTGGGTCAGGCCCGGGTTGGTCGCGGACGGGGTGATGTGCACCAGGCCCTGCTGCTCGAAGATGTTACCGGTCGCCTTGGACTCGCCGGAGAACGGCAGGCCCACGACGCCGATGATGTCGGCTTCGTTGACGGCCTGGGTGACCGGGCCGGTCGCCTTGTTCGGGTCACCCTCGGTGTCGAACTTCTTGAACGCGACCTGGCAGCCCTTGTTGGACTCGTTGTGCTGGTTGATGGCCAGCTGGATGCCGTTGTAGATGTTGATGCCGAGCTGGGCGTTCGGGCCGGTCTCGGCGCCGACGTACGCGATGGTGAGCCCGGACGGGCAGGTGGCCTTGCCGTCGCCCGCGGGGAGCACGGCGTCTTTGGGGGTGTCAACGGAGGTGATCGCAGGGATGTTCACCTTGGAGCTGGAACTGGTGGAACCTCCCGTGGACGGCTGGTTGGCACAACCCACGAGGAACAGTGCGACTGACGCTGCAACAGCCGCACCTACCGTGACTTTCTTTCCTAGCATCTTCTGCCTCTCGACGTGAATCCGTGTAGAACGCGGCGTGATTGCCTCGTCGCACCACGAATATGTGTGCTGAGACTACATGCGATGCAAGCATTTGCACCCGACATTTCCGCCCAGATTTACACGATCGAAACCAAATGGTCGGATGCTCTTCACACGTGTCCGGGACCGGGTTATGGTGAGTAGTTCGCCGCACATCCGAGACGACGAGAGCGGGAGGCAGCGGTGCGCATCGAGCGGCTCACGCCTCCCCCGGCACTCGGCACCGAGGCGTCGCTGCTCTTCGAGGAGCTCGTCGGCGTCCTGAACGGCATCAGCGTCGCCCTGTGGCAGGCCGACGACTTCGTCGAGACCGCAGAGGAGGCGCTCGCCTCGTTCCGCGCGCAGGACTACCAGGAGAAGATCATCCTGGTCGCGATCGAGGACGGCGTCGTGGTCGGGCGGGTCGAGGCCGAGTTCCCGCTCGACGAGCGGGCGGAGACGGTGAGCCTGCTGGTGGACGTCGCTCCGGCGGCGCGCGGCAGGGGAATCGGCTCCGCGCTGCTCGCGGCCGGCGAGGAGCTCGCGGCGGAGGGCGGGCGCCGCGTCGTGAGCGCCTACACCGAGCATCCGGCGAGCACCCTCGGCGACAGCGTCTCGGTCGTCCGCGCACCCTCGGGCACGGCGGGCCTGCCGGCGGAATCGCGCGACGTGCGGTTCGCGCTCCGGCACGGCTACCGGCTCGGCCAGATCGAGCGCTCCAGCGAACTGCTGCTGCCGCTCCCCCGGGCCAGGGCGGCCGGCCTCGCGAGCACGGCGGCCTCCGCCACCGGCTACCGCGCGGTGTCCTGGCTGGGCCGGGCTCCCGACGAGCTGCTGGAGCCCTTCGCCGCGCTGAAGGCGCGCATGTCGACCGACGTCCCGCAGAGCGGCATCGCTGTCGACCGCGAGGAGTGGACCGGCGAGCGGGTCCGCGCCCAGGAGCGCGAGCTGGCGGAGCGCGGCGAGCCGCTGCTGGTCACGGCGGCCGAGCACATCGACACGGGCGAACTGGCCGCGTACACGGAGATCGCGGTCCCGGCCGACGGCGACAAGGCGGAGCAGTACGACACCCTCGTGGCGATCCCGCACCGCGGCCACCGGCTCGGCACCCTCGTCAAGCTGCAGAACATCCACGAGCTCGCAGTCCATGCGCCGCACATCCACCGGCTGCTGACCTGGAACGCCGACGAGAACGCGCCCATGCTCGCCATCAACCGGGCGTTCGGCTTCCAGCTGCACGCGTTGACGGGGCACTGGCAGAAGACGTTGGAGTGACGGCGCTTGCTACAGATGCCGGGTGGGGTCCATGCGCTGGTGCAGGATGCGAATGACATCGACACCGTCGCCGCGCTCGACGTAGAAGACCAGGTGGCTCCCGATCGCGTAGCGCCGGTAGCCCGATCGGATCTCGTCGCAGGGGCGCCCTCGATCGGGACGTGCTGCGACACGCTCGATGGCGGCGCGGATCTCGGTCACGTACGTCTCGGCTTGGCGCGCGTCCCACTTCTCCTGGGTGAAGTCCCAGATCGAGGACAGGTCCTGACGAGCAGCCGGGGACAGCCGGAATGGGCTCACGATTTCTTCGCTGCGATGAACGCGTCGAAGTCGAAGGCCTCCGGCTCGCCGCTCTCCTCACCGGCGATCAGGGCGGCCCGGAGCGTGGACATCTGCGTCTCCTGGTCCTCCAGCAGTCGCAATCCCGCCCGCACGACCTCGCTCGCCGATCGGTAGCGCCCCGTCGCAACCTCCTGGGCGAGGAAGCCGGCGAAGTGGTCGTCCAGGCTGATCGACGTGTTCATGGCCATGCGGTCATGTTACCAACTATTGGTATCAACGCGCCGAGCGATTCGCGATGAACCGTCTCACCGCAGCTTCTGGCAGTGCGGGCAGAAGTGCGACGACCGGTTCATGAAGCGCTCGCGGACGATCGGCGTTCCGCAGCGCGGGCACGGTTCGCCCTCCTGGCCGTAGGCATTCAGGCTGTGCGCGAAGTAGCCGGAGTTGCCGTTGACGTTGACGTATTGGGCGTCGAAGCTCGTGCCGCCCTCCGCCAGCGCCTTCTCGAGCACGTGCCGCACCTCCGCGAGCAGGGTGCGGACCTTCGCGCGGCTGAGCGACGACGCCGGCTGCTCGTAGTGGATGCGGGCGGCCCAGAGCGCCTCGTCGGCGTAGATGTTGCCGACCCCGCTGAGGACCGTCTGGTCGAGCAGGACCCGTTTGATGCCGCTGTTCTTGCGGGCGAGGGCCGCGGCGAACCCCGCATCGTCGAACGCCGGGTCGAGCGGGTCGCGGGCGATGTGCGAGACCTGGGTCGGGATGAGCGGCTCGGACGTGCCGAGGCCGGCGGCGGCGCCGTCCGCCGTCGGGACGAGCGTGTCGACCGCCATCGAGCCGAAGATGCGCTGGTCGACGAAGTGCACCCACAACTCGCGATGGTCGCCCGGCAGTGTCGCGGCGGTCTCGATGTGCAGGCGGATGCGGAGCAGGCCCGCCTCGTCCCAGCCGGGCTCGCGCAGCAGGATCTGCCCGCTCATCCCGAGGTGCGCGACGATCGCGCGGCGGGGGGCGCCCTGCAGCGGGATCCAGAGGAATTTGCCGCGGCGGGCGGGCTCCTCCATGACCCGGCCGGTCAGCAGGGTCTCGAACGCTCCCGCCACCGGGTCGTGGCGTTTCAGCGAGCGCGGCTCGAAGACCTCGACACCCAGGATGGTCGCGCCCGTGACCGCCGGCGCCAGGCCGGCGCGGACGACCTCAACCTCGGGGAGCTCTGGCACGACGGAGATTCAGCTCGGTCCAGGCCGTGAGCGCGGCGGCCATCTCGGCCTGCTTCTTGCTCGTGCCCTCGCCGGTGGCGGTGACGAGGTCGCCGACCGAGACGGTGGCGTGGAAGGTCTTGGAATGGTCGGGGCCGGTGTTCGTCACCGTGTAGACCGGGAGGCCGGCTCCGCGGTGGGCCGCAGCCTCCTGCAGGCTGGTCTTGGGGTCCATCGCCGCGCCGAAGCGGTCCGGGTCGGTCAGCAGCGGGTCGATCAGGCGCAGCACGAGAGCCGTCGCCTCTTCGCCGCCGACGTCGAGGTAGGCGGCGCCGATGATCGCTTCCACGGTGTCGGCGAGGATGGACGCCTTCTCGCGGCCGCCGCTCTGGTTCTCGCCGCGGCCGAGGCGCAGGTACTCGCCGAGGCCGATGCCGCGGGCGACCTCCGCGAGCGCCACCGAGCTGACCAGGCTGGCCCGGCGCTTCGCGAGCTCGCCCTCGTCGAGGTGCGGGTTCTCCCGGAACAGCTTGACGGTGACGGCCTGCCCGAGGATCGAGTCGCCGAGGAACTCCAGCCGCTCGTTGTTGGGGATGCCGCCGTTCTCGTACGCGTACGAGCGGTGGGTCAGCGCAAGCAGAAGAAGCTCGGGGTCGATATCGACCCCGAGCTTCTCGACGAGGGCAGAGTGGTCAGTGTTCTCGCCGACCACGTGCTGTCTGATCCCTAACTTCGTCTTACCTCGTGCGCTGTTCAGCCCTGGGGGCGAATCAGACGTCGGCGACCTTGCGGCCCTTGTACTCCATGAAGAGCGCGGTGCCCGCGGAGTCCTCGACGACCTTGGCACGGTGCGGGAGGCTGTAGACGACCTTGCCGTTCTCGATCGACTTGACGAGCGTGGGGACCTCGGCCTTCCACTGCGAACGACGGGCGTGGGTGTTGGCGCGAGACTGCTTCCGCTTCGGAACGGCCATGACTATCTCTCTTCTCCAGCCCCGGCGGCCGGGGCGTTGTTGCTGGTGGACTCGGTGTCGGAAGCCTGGAACGCCGCGAGCGCGGACCAGCGGGAATCGATGGTCTCGTTCGGCTTGCGGTCCGGTACATCCGCCAGCCTCTCCCCGGTCTCTGGATCGAGACCCGGGCAGTCCGGCCGGCACACCGGCTGAAACGGCAGTGCCAGCACCACCGCATCCCTGATCAGAGGTTCAAGATCCACGTGGTCGTCGTGAACCTCATAATCGAAAGCTTCCGTAGAAGGATACGCGAAAAGTTCCTGGATATCGACTTCGACAGGCTGCTCGATGTCGATCAGGCAGCGTCCGCAGACACCGGTGGCGGTGGTCTCGGCCTGTGCCGTGACCAGGATGCCCTCGTGCATCGACTCCAGCCGGAGCTCGAGGTCGATGGTCTCGCCGCCCGGAACGGACAGCAGTCCCTCGCCCAGTCGTTCGCCGACCGGGATGCTGAGGCGCTGCTCCCGCATCTCGCCGGGACGCCGCATGATGTCGTACACGTTGACCGTGTACGGGGTGGTTCTGAAGGTGCTCACGAGCGGCTATATTACGCGGGCCCGCCGACGCTCGCAGGCGACCGCCAGCCTGCTGGCAGCAACGACACAGGAATGAGCGCCGCCTTGAGCCGCAGCCCGCGGCCCGCCTGCGCCTCGAGCGCCGTGATCACCCGCTGCAGGTCGTCCGCGAGACCGACGGCGACCGCGCGCGTCGGCGGCCCGAACGCGTCGCGCTCGCGCACGTCGAGCAGGCGCAGCACGGCCTCCTCGCCCGGCGTGCCTGCGACGGCGGCGGCGATGCGGCGCGCGAAGACCCTCGGCGTCTCGGTGTCGGGCGCCGACCAGCCCAGATCGCGTGCCGTGTCGCGCAGCTCGTCCCAGACGACGGCCGCGCCGCCCCACGACTCCGAGAGCCGTCTCAGCCGTCCCCGCCTGCGCATCCGTCGCAGGACGGCGGGCGTCAGAAGCACCGCGAGCACGAGCAGCGCGACGCCGAGCCCGGAGAGCACGGGCTGCAGCGGCGACGGCGGCGTGGTCCCGGCGGCTCCCGCGACGTTCGGCTGGTCGGTGGGGACGAGGCGCTTCGGCGCGGACGACGAGCCGGGGCCCGAGGTCGGGGCGACTTCGTTCGGCGTCGCGTTGGGCCGCGTGTAGCTCGGGATCGTGCCGCGCCCCACCGTCGGCTCGAACGGCACCCAGCCCACGCCGGCGAAGTACAGCTCCGGCCAGGCGTGCAGGTCGTCGCTGGTGACCGTGTAGGTGCCCGGGCTGTTCGCCGTGCCACCGCTCGACGTTCCCGGCAGGTATCCCTCCGCCACCCGGGCCGGGATGCCGAGGCTGCGGGCCATCAGCGCCATCGCCGAGGCGAAGTGGACGCAGTAGCCGCTCTTCACCTCCAGGAACTTCGCGATGACCCGCGCGCCGTCGCCGTCGAAGCCCTGCTTGAGCGGCGTCTGCGTCGAGTAGACGAACCCGTTGTCGCGGAAATAGTCCTGCAGCGCCACCGCCTTGTCGTACTCCGACACCGCCCCCGCGGTGGCGGCCACGGCGGTCTGCCCCACGATCGCCGGCATGTTGGAGGGCAGGAAGAGGTCGCGCTCGATGTCGGCGGGCACGAAGCCTCCCGCCTCCCTGAGCTGGTCGGCCGTCGGTGCGAGCAGGAGGCTCGTCGCCGTGTACTTCTGGCCCTGCGTGGTCACGTTGATGCCGCCCAGGGTGAGGTCGTCGGGATCCCACGACCAGGTGCCGTTCAGCCCCTTGACCGACTGCACCGGCGCCGGCACGGGCAGCCAGCGGCTGGTCATGTCGTCGATCTCCACCGACGTCGTGATCTTGGTCGTCTTCACGCTGTCGGACAGGCCGGCGACCGGCCCGATCGCGACGCCGTTGGAGAGCCGCTTGGTGTCGCGCTCCCTGTGCTTCCAGACCGAGCCGGTGAACTGGTCGAGCGAGGCGAGCTTGAGATACTGGCCGCTCGGCGCGTTGGTCGTGTACGTCAGCGCACGGACGGCGGCCGGACGGCGGAGGTCCTTGCCGAGGTCGATCAGCGGCGTGACCGTGCCGCCGATCGAGATGCCGCCGGCCGTGAAGGACGTCGCGCCGCCATTGTCGAAGCCGGGCGCGGTCCCGGACAGGAGCACGGCCACGACGACCGCAGCGGCGCCGACGGACAGCGCCGCGGCCGGGCGTGGCGATCCCGGGCGCCTCGTGCGCACGTCGCAGCGCAGCAGCCACAGGAACGCCGCGGCCGATGCCGCCAGGGCGATCGGGTCCAGCCCGTCGCCCAGCAGCGCGCCAGGCACCACGAGCACGGCGGCGACCCCGATCGCGGTGAACGCGGGAGTGCGGATCGCGATGGCGAGGATGTCGAGCACGATCGCGATCAGGCAGGCGCCGCCGACCACGAGGAAGATGAACTCCGGCAGGCTCTCGGCCGGCGTGCCCTGCTGGTAGATGGAGAGCATCGCCTGCTGCAGGTAGACCCCCCAGCGCTCGACGGTGGCCGGCGTCGGGATGAGCCCGAGCAGCCCGGTCCCATTGCCGAAGGTCACCGTCATGATGATCGCGGCGAGCACGAGCTCCAGCACGGGCACGAGCCCGCGGTGCACCCCGATGGCGCGCAGCCCCGCTCCGCTCACCAACAGGATCGAGCTGGTCAGCATGAGGGCGAACCACCAGGTCGGACCCTGGACCAGGCCGCCCAGCGCGAAGCTGAGCGCGAGCATCTGCAGCAGCAGCGCCCCGGTGATCCGCCAGTAGGCCTGCCGCCGGCGCCGGACGCGGGTCAGCCCGAGCGGGAGCGCCTCGCTAACCATGGCCCACCACCGTCCGCTGGCGGTCGAGCGCGCGCTGCCAGCACTCCGCGGGATCCTCGCCCGCGGCGAACGGCACGCACAGCCAGCCCGCGTCACCGAGCACCTCGTCCACCTCGGGCGGAGCGCTCTCGCCGACGAACGCCACGGCGGGGTCGCCCATGCCGCGCAACGCCGCGAGCGACCCGAGTTCAGGCGTCCCGTCCAGCAGCACCGCGAAGATCGGGACGGCCCGCCCCGCACGGCGCAGTCCGGAGGCGAGTTCGGCGACGGCGTCGTCCCGCGTGACGGGCGTCGCCTCGACGGCGGCCAGGTCCGCGAGCAGCAGCCGGTCCGCGGTGCCGCGGTCGTACGTGGGCGTCACCGAGCCGAGAGTGCCGGTCCGCCCGGCCCCGCTGCGCCCGGAGAGCTGCCGCGGTGCGGTCTCGACCACGCTGAGCACGAACCCCTCGTCGAGGAGGTGCACGCCGACCGACGCGGTCAGCTCCATCAGCGTCTCGAACAACGCGTCGTCCGGCTCGTACGCGCTCGCGGCGGCCGACGGCCGGAGCGCGCTCGCGGTCGTCGGTGCGGGGCGGGTGTCCATCACGATCCAGGCCTCGGGATTGCTGCGCTGTTCCTCCTGCCGGACCATCAGCTTGTCGTGCCGCGCGGTCGCCCGCCAGTGCACGCGGCGCAGCGGATCGCCCGGCCGGTACTCGCGCGCGATCAGCTCGTCGGCGCTCGGGATGCTGTGCCGCTGCAGCTCGTGCTCCGCGCCCTCGCTGTGCGCGACGTCCAGCTCCCCGCTGGACAGCGGCACGACGCGGGGCGTCACCAGGAACTGCCGGGGCTGACCGAGCGCGTACTCCGCGTAGGCCACGCCGAACGGGTCGGTGCGGCTCACGATCAGCGGGCCGACCGGATGCGACCCGCGCTTGAAGGCGACCACGTCCTGCCGCAGCACCACCGTGTCGCGGCCGTGGGTGACGTTCACCTGGTGCGCGCCGAGCCGCGGGAACGGCGCGGACCCCTGCACCTCGACCCCCGCCGGCGCGTACTCGCGCCAGCGCGCGGGCGGGCTCGGCCGGGCGGCCTGGTTGCGGGCCGTCGTGACGATGGTCGACTGCTCCCCCACTGCGACGACGTCCGGGTGGAAGCTGCGGGTCACGGTGAGCCGCGGCCGGTCGAGGGTGACCGAGATCATCGCCGCCAGCGGCAGCACGGTGAGGAAGACCCCGACGAACAGCACGTCGGTGCGGCCGAAGAACGCCGAGGCGGCCAGCGCGACGACGCCGACGGCACCGAATGCCCAGCCGCGCGCAGTCGGACGCGGCTTCCTCAGAGGCGACGGCCCCCCGCGTCCTGCCACGGCCTACTCCCTGCCTGTGCGAGCGGCTCCCGCGGCCCGGCCCCTGCCGGTCACGCCTGCGCCGTCCGTCGTCGCGCCGCCGATCGCGCCGGAGCCGACCGGCACGGGCGTCGCCGCCACGATCCGGCGCACGATGTCCGCGATCACCGGCGCGCTCTCGTGGTGGTGCCCGAGAGCGCGGCTGGTCGGCAGCAGCCGGTGGCCGAGCACCGGCACCGCCAGCGCGTCGATGTCGTCGGGCAGCACGAAGTCGCGGCCGTCGAGGGCCGCCATCGCCTTGGCCGCCCGGACGAGCTGCAGGGTGGCACGCGGGCTGCCGCCGAGGCGCAGGTCGCGGTCCTCGCGCGTCGCCCGCACCAGGTCGACCGCGTACTGCTTCACCGGGCCGGAGGCGAAGACCGCGCGAGCCGTCGTCATCATCGCCCGCAGCTCGTCCGAAGTGACCACCGGCCCGATCCGCGAGAGCGGGCTGGAGGTGTCGCGCGTGGTCAGCATGGCGAGCTCGGAGTCCTCGTCCGGGTAGCCCATCGCGATGCGCGCCATGAACCGGTCGCGCTGCGCCTCCGGGAGGGCGTAGGTGCCCTCCATCTCGATCGGGTTCTGGGTCGCCACCACGATGAACGGCGCCGCCAGCGGATAGGTCGAGCCGTCGACGGTGACCTGCCGCTCCTCCATGCACTCAAGCAGGGCGGACTGCGTCTTCGGGCTGGCCCGGTTGATCTCGTCGCCGATGACGATGTTCGCGAACACCGCGCCCGGCTTGAACTCGAAGCGCCGCTCCGCCTGGTTGTAGACGGACACGCCGGTGACGTCGCTCGGCAGCAGGTCGGGCGTGAACTGGATGCGGCTCACCGAGCAGTCCACCGACTTCGCCAGCGACTTGGCCAGCATCGTCTTGCCGACGCCCGGCACGTCCTCGATCAGGAGGTGGCCCTCGGCGAGCAGGACGACCAGCGCCGTCTGCACCGCGTCGTGCTTGCCGTCGATGACGGACTCCACGTTGACGGTGATCTGCTCCGCGGCGCGTCTCAGCTCGTCCAGGTCCATTCCCGGCGCGGGCAGGCCGACCTCCTCCGGTGCGACCGAGGACTCCGTCGGCTGGCGCGTCGCGTAACTGTTCATCTCTCCACCCGGGTCATGTGGTTGACAGCAGCTCGGATACGGCGGGAGGCACGTAGGGGCTCACGTCCCCGCCGAGGTTCGCGACCTGGCGCACGAGCGAGCTCGACACGTGCGCGTTCGCCGGGTCGGGAAGCAGGAAGACCGTCTCGACCTCGGCGAGGTGGCGGTTGACGATCGCCATCGGGGTCTCGTAGGCCACGTCGACCTGGGAGCGGATGCCCTTGACGAGCACGTGCGCTCCGACGTCGGTGCAGTAGTCGACCAGGAGGCCGACCGACCAGGACGCCACCACGATCCGGCCCGCGATCCCGGCGTCCTCGATCGAGCGCTCGATCAGCGCCACGCGCTGCGCGATGGGCAGCAGGGCCGACTTGTCCGGGTTGTGGACCACCAGCACGTGGACCTCGTCCCACAGCCGCGCGGCCCGCTCGATGACATCGAGATGCCCGAGAGTGACCGGGTCGAACGATCCAGGGACTACGGCGATCCTGTTCATAGGGCACCAGACTATTACGCGATAACCGGCATTTCGTTGTGAATCCGTTATCTTCCCAGGGCAGAGTGTCGCGTGGTCCGGCGGCCGGTCACGATTTGCCGAGGAAGGCGCGCTCCGTCTCGTCCAGCCGACGCGCGAGCGCGGCGGCCAGCGCGGGATGCGCCGCGAGTCCGCCGTCGTCGAGCGTCTCGGCCGCGGCCACCCGCGCCTCGGAGATCAGCTCGCCGTCGGAGACCACGCGCAGCAGCTTCAGCGACGACCGGCCGCCGGACTGCCGGCTGCCGAGCACGTCGCCCTCGCGACGCAGCTCGAGGTCGACGTTGGCGAGCTCGAACCCGTCGAGGGTCGCCGCCACCGCGTCCACCCGCTCGCGCGCCAGCGACCCCTCCTCGGCGGAGGTGACCAGCAGACACAGCCCGGGGATGTCGCCGCGGCCGACCCGGCCGCGGAGCTGGTGGAGCTGCGAGACGCCGAACCGGTCGGCGTCCAGCACGATCATGGCGGAGGCGTTCGGCACGTTGACGCCGACCTCGATGACGGTCGTTGCGATCAGGAGGTCGAGCCCGCCGGCGGCGAAGGCGCGCATGACCGTGTCCTTCTCGTCCGACGACAGCCGGCCGTGCAGCACGCCGACGCGGGTCTCCGCGAACAGCGGATCGGCGCGCACCTGCGCGGCGACGGACTCGACGTTCGCGGGGGGACGGGCGGGACCGGCCTCCGGGTCGTCGGCGGGTGCGTCCTCCCCGTCGTCCTCGGCCTCCTTCTGGCTGATCGCCGGGCACACCACGAACACCTGGCGACCCTTCGCGATCTCCTCCGACGCGCGCTCCCAGATGCGGCGCTCCCAGCCCGGCCGGTCGGCGAGCGGGACGACGAAGCTCTCGATCCCCTGCCGCCCGGCCGGGAGCTGGGCGATGGTGGAGACCTCCAGGTCGCCGAACACGGTCATCGCGACCGTGCGCGGGATGGGGGTCGCCGTGAGCACCAGGACGTGCGGGGGCGTGCCGCCCTTCGCGCGCAGCGCCTCCCGCTGCTCCACGCCGAACCGATGCTGCTCGTCGACCACGACGAGACCGAGGTCGAAGAAGGTGACCGCGTCGCCCAGGAGGGCGTGCGTGCCGACCACGATGCGGGACTGCCCGCTCACCGTCCGCAGCAGCGCCCGCTTGCGCTCCGCTGTGGAGAGCTGGCCGGTGAGCAGCGTCGGCATCAGCTCCGCGGAGAGGTCGGGGCCGAGCATGTCGGCGATGGAGCGCAGGTGCTGGGCGGCCAGGACCTCCGTCGGGGCGAGCAGCGCCGACTGGCCTCCGCTGTCCGCGACCGCCAGCATCGCCCGCAGCGCGACCAGCGTCTTGCCGGAACCGACCTCGCCCTGGACGAGACGGTGCATCGGCTCCGCGGAGCCGAGGTCATGCGCAATCTCGCGTCCGACGTCTGCCTGGTCGCCGGTCAGGGTGAACGGCAGGATGGCGTCGAAGCGCTCCAGCAGGCCGCCCGGCGTCGCCTGCCGCGGTGTCGCCGCGACCGAGCGCGCCTCCGCGCGCTGCTGCAGCAGTGCGGCCTGCAGTACGAACGCCTCCTGGAAGCGCAGCGCGTCGCGTGCCCGCTGCCACTGCGCGTTCTTCTGCGGTCGGTGGATGCCCTCCAGGGCCTCCCGGAACGGCAGCAGCCCGCGCTCGGCGGCGATCGCCGCCGGCACCGGGTCCGGGCACGACCCGAGCGCGTCGAGCGCGAGGCCGACGGCCTTCTGCACCTGCCAGCTCGCCACCGTGCCGGTGGCCGGGTAGATGGGGATCGGAGTCTGCGCCCACTCCTTCGCGGCAGCGCTGCCCGGGGCGACGGCGTTCTCGTCGTCGTCGGCGAACAGCTCATAGTCGGGGTGCGCGAGCTGCAGCGCGCCGCGGTAGGCCGACACCTTGCCCGCGAAGATGCCCCGCACGCCGGGCGCCAGCTCCTTGGACCGCCACGCCTGGTTGAAGAAGGTGAGGGTCAGGATGCCCTCGCCGTCGGAGATCTTCACCTCGAGGATGGAGCCGCGGCGGGCGCGCATCGGCCGCTCCTGCACCCGCAGCACCTCGGCGACGATCGTGACGTGCTCGTCCAGCGGCAGGTTCGCCAGCGCGGTCAGCTCGCCGCGCGTCGCGTACCGGCGGGGATAGTGCGCGAGCAGGTCGGCGACCGTGCGCATCCCGAACGCCTTCTCGAAGGCGGACGCCGTCCGGCCGCCAAGCACACCGGTCAGCCGGGTCTCGAGCGCGACGGTGCCGCCGGGATCCGGGGCGGTGCTGGAGGTCATGGTTCGATCGTAGGGGCCGCCTCCGTCGCCGCGTCGCGCTGCTGCGCCTCGATCGCGGCGAGCGCGGCGAGCTCGTCGGCGACATCGCTCTCCCCCGGGCGCTCTGCGTCGAGGCTGGTCTGGATGTCGAGCGCCTCCTGCCACCGGCCGAGTTCGCGCAGGCAGCGGGCGCGCGACCAGCGCGCGGCGAACTGCTGATCGAGCGTGCCGTAGCGCTCGGCGGCCTCCAGGGCCGCCTCGAACGCACCGAGAGCACCGTGTAGGTCGCCGGCCTCGAAGAGCGCCCAGCCGCGGTTGCTGTGCAGGGCGACCGCCCAGCGCAGCGTGCGCGTGTCGGTGACGCCCTCGAGCTCGGCGAGACCCTCCTCCGTCCACTGCTCGGAGCGCGCCGGGTCGGCGATGGCGAGCATGTGCGCCGCGTCGATCGCCAGGAAGGTGTCGTCGTCGCGCCGCGCCGCCAGCAGGGCGCTCTCGAACAGCGGGATCGCCTCCGACCTGAGCCCCTCCGTGTTGCGGAGCCGCCCGCGCTCCAGCAGGATGCGCACGGCGAGCGTGTCCAGCGCGGGCTCCAGGGAGTCGAGCAGACCGTCCGCTTCGGCGAAGCGGCCCTGCAGGCCCAGGGCGCGGGCGCGCTGGGTCTCCAACTCGGCGCGGACGAGTTCGGTGCGTTCGGGTTCTGCGGCGGCGATCGCGAAGCGTTCGGCGGATGCGACCGGGTCGTCGTACCGCCATAGGGCGTCGAGTTCCGCCTGCTGGAGGCGTTCGTCCATGCTCCTATTCTGCTGACGCCGCGGCGGCACCGCTAGGCTCGGATGGCTATGACCCGAATCGTCTCCGGCTTCGCCGGCTCGCTGACGCTCCAGGTGCCGAAGTCGGGCACGCGCCCGACCAGCGACCGCGTGCGCGAGGCCGTCTTCTCCGGTCTGGACGCGCGCGACGCCGTCCGCGGGGCCCACGTTCTCGACCTCTTCGCCGGATCCGGCGCGCTCGGGCTGGAGGCCGCCAGCCGCGGCGCCCCCCGGGTCGTGCTGGTGGAGAAGTCGGCGGCGGCCGCGGCCGTATGCCGGCGGAACGCCGACGCCGTCGTGCGCGCGGCGCCGAAGCACGCGCGGCCGCAGGTCGACGTTCGGGCGACGGCGGTGCTGCCGTACCTGGCCGCGGCCGGAGCGGCACGGTTCGACCTGGTCTTCGTGGACCCGCCGTACCACCTCCCCGACGGCGACCTGCTCGCGGTCCTGACCGCGCTCGTGCCCCTGCTGACGGAGGACGCGCTGGTCTGCGTCGAGCGCAGCACCCGCGACGGCGCGCCGTCCCTCCCCGAAGGACTCGTGCTCGACCGCACGCGCGCCTACGGCGAGACCGCCGTGCACTATCTGACCGACTAGTCCGGCTGACCAGCTAGCTCCTCAGCCCGCGTGGCCGTCCCACTCGAGGTACGGGTCCCAGCCGCCGCGCTCGTCGAAGGGGCGGCCGGCGACCAGGAGGCCGGCGCCTTCGCGCACCGTGCCGACGCGGCGGAAGCCGCCGGGCAGCGCCGTGTCGGGCGGGAAGCAGGCGAGGAGACCGTGGTCCTCTCCCCCGGTCAGCGCCGTGACCGGGTCCTCGCCGAGCGTCGCCGGGTCGAGGTCGATCGCGACACCGCTCGCCTCGGCCACGCGCCGGGCGTCGAGCGCGAGTCCGTCGCTGAGGTCGAGCATCGCCGTCGCACCGGCGTCCGCCGCCAGCGGGCCGTCCCAGACGGGAGGCCGCGGCCGCAGCTGGGCGCTCACCAGCTCGGGATGGGCAGCCGCTACGGCCGCGAACCGGTCCCGGTCGGGCACCCCGTCGATGTCGACGGCCTCGGCGAACAGCAGCCGCAGTCCCGCCGCAGCCGCGCCGAGGCTCCCGGAGACCGCGACGACGTCGCCCGGGCGCGCCCCGCTGCGGAGCACAGGGGCACGCCCCTGCAGGTCGCCGAACGCGGTCACCGCGAGCGTCAGTGTGTCGGACACGGACAGGTCGCCTCCCACGACGCCGCAGCCGGGCGCGAGCTCGGCGCACGCGGCGCGGAATCCGTCGGCGATGTGCTCCAGCGCCGACACCGGCAGGGTCTGCGGCGCGGCGATCGCGACCACCAGCGCGGTCGGGACGGCTCCCATCGCCGCGACGTCGGAGAGGTTGGTCGCCGCGGCCTTCCAGCCCAGGTCCTCCGGCGACGACCAGGCCAGCCGGAAGTCCGGGCCGTGCACCATCATGTCGGTGGTCACCACGAACCGGCCGTCGGGCGCCGCGAGCACCGCCGCGTCGTCGCCCGGACCGACGATCGTCGCCGACGAGCCGGGCAGCCGGGGGAAGATCCGTTTCAGCGCCTCGCGTTCGGATGCGCCTGCAACGGTCTCGTCCGCGCTCCCAGAATCCACCATGACTCACAACGGTAGCCTGAATCCTGATGTCCGCTCGCCGCTCCGCCCTCGCCCTCGTGCTCGCCGCCGCCGCTCTCGCCCTCGCCGGGTGCGCACCCACGGTCTCCCTCGACCCCGGTGCGGACGCGAACGACCCGGGCTGCGCCGAGATCTCGGTGCGCCTCCCCGACTCGGTCGCCGACAAGGACCAGCGGGAGACCGACGCGCAGGCGACCGGCGCCTGGGGGGACCCCGCCGCCGTGCTGCTGCGGTGCGGCGTTCCGCCGATCGGGCCGACGACCAAGCCGTGCGTCGACGTCAGCGGCATCGACTGGGTGCTGATGTCCGACCCGGCCGCCCGGCAGGTGGTCTACCAGACCTTCGGCCGCACGCCGGCGACGGAGGTCATCATCGACCACGTCTCCGGGGCGTCCGATGCGGCGGTGCTTCCCGAGTTCGCCTCGGCGATCGCCACCATCCCGCAGACCGAGAAGTGCCTCTCGACGCTCGACACCTCGCTCACCCCGCCGACGGCGACACCGACACCGGCGCCGACAGCCACGCCGACGCCGACGCCGACACCTTCGCGCTGACGGTCCCGGTTAGGCCGCCCGCGCCAGGGCCACCTGGATCAGTTCGTCGATCAGCTCCGGGTAGGCCAGCCCCGACTCCTGCCAGCAGCGCGGGAACATCGAGATCGGCGTGAAGCCCGGCATGGTGTTGATCTCGTTCACCACGAAGCCGTCCGCGGTGAGGAAGAAGTCCACCCGGGATAGCCCCTCCGCGCCGATGGCATCGAACGCACGCACGCCGAGGTCGCCCAGGTCGGCGAGCTCGGCGTCGGTCAGCTCGGCCGGGCAGACCAGCTCGATCCCCGGCGCGTCCAGATACTTCGCTGCGAAATCGTAGAAGTCGCGCCCGCTGATGACGATCTCGCCGGCGACGGACGCACGCGCGGGCTCGCCCGGCCGGCCGCCCAGCACCGCGATCTCCACCTCGCGCCCGACGACGGCCGCCTCGATCAGCACGCGGTCGTCCTCAGCGAGAGCGGTCTCGATGGCCGCGCCGAGGTCGTCCCACGACGTCACCTTGGACACCCCGACGCTGGAACCCGCGCGGGCGGGCTTCACGAACACCGGGAGGCCGAGCCGCTCCGACTCGCTGCGCACCGACTCGGGGTCGAGCTGCCACCGGTACGCGGTCACCGTCTGCCACGGCGCGACCGGGATGCCGGCCTGCTGCAGGACGGTCTTCGTGAAGTGCTTGTCCATGCCGAGCGCGCTCGCCAGCACGCCGCTGCCGACGTACGGGAGGCCGACGAGGTCGAGCATCCCCTGCACCGTGCCGTCCTCGCCCCAGGGGCCGTGCAGGATCGGGAAGACGACGTCGACCGCGCCCAGCGACGCACGCGCGCCGTCGGCCGTGACGACTGAGAGCTCGCGGGAGGCCACCGAGTCGGGCCAGGCGATCCGCGAGCCGTTGTCCTCGACCTGCGGGAGCGCGTCCGCGTTCAGCGCGAACCGCGCGGCGTCGTCCGGCTGGAGCGTGAACGCGCCCTCGCGGGTGATGCCGACCGGGATGACGTCGTAGCGGTCACGGTCGATCGCCGCCAGGACTCCCGCCGCCGTCGCGCAGCTGATCGAATGCTCGCTTGAGCGACCTCCAAACAGAAGTGCGACTGCGACCTTGTCCGTCATCCGTTGTCCTCTCTCCCTGCGGTTCGTCGTCCTCGGTGGTCAGATGGGGGGCGATGTCCTTGGGGTCGAGCGTGCCGGCGAGCACCTGGCTCACCTGGCGGACGATCGGCATCGCCACGCCGCGCGCCTCGGCGAGGCGCAGGATGGGCGCGACCGAGGCGAGGCCCTCCGCCGTCTGGTTCATCTGCTTGACGACGTCGTTGAAGCTGTAGCCCTGCCCGAGCAGGCGCCCCGCGGTGTTGTTGCGGCTGAGCGACGACTCGCAGGTGGCGATCAGGTCGCCGAGCCCCGCGAGGCCCGAGAGCGTCACGGCCTCAGCGCCGTACGCGACGGCGAAGTCCGTCATCTCGACCAGGCCGCGCGTGATGATCGACGCCTTGGTGTTCTCGCCGTACCCGACGCCGTCCACGATGCCGATCGCCACCGCGATGAGGTTCTTCAGCACGCCGCCGAACTCCGTGCCGATCACGTCGGTGTTCACGAAACTGCGGAAGTAGCGGTTGGTGGCGGCCATCGCCACGGCCTGCGCCGTCTCCAGGCTCTCCGACGACACGACGGCGGCGGTCGGCTGCTCGCGCGCGATCTCCAGTGCCAGGTTCGGTCCGGACGCGACCGCGATGCGCTCCCTGTCGATCGGGAGGCCCTGCGCGATCACCTCGCTCATCCGCAGGCCGGTGCCCTTCTCAACACCCTTCATCAGGCTCACGAGGATGGTCTGCGGCCCCAGGTGCGGGGCGAACGCCTCCAGGTTGGAGCGCAGCGTCTGACTCGGGATCGACACGAACACCTGCTCGGCGCCGCGCATGGCCTCGCCGATGTGGGAGGTGGCGCGCAGGTCGCGGGGCAGGTTGATGCCCTCCAGATAGTCGCTGTTGCGCTTCACCTCGTTGATCTCGCGCGCCAGCTCCGGGCGGCGCGCCCACAGCACGACGTCGTTGCCGCCGTCGGCCAGGATCTTCGCGAAGGTGGTCCCCCAGCTTCCGGCGCCGAGGACGGCGATGCGGCGGCGAGGCGGGGTCGGTGGTGCGGCCGTCCGGCCTTTCCTGTCAGCCATCGAAGCGGCCGGTCTCCTTCTGGTTGTGCGCCGCCGGATCCCAGCGGGTCTCCGGCGCCTTCTCGCCGCGCAGGTCCTCCAGCAGCGCCGTGATCGCGTTCATGATGACCTCGGTCGCTTCTGTGAGAGTCGCCTGGTCGAGGCTGCGGCCGCGGAACGCCGACAAGTCGACCGGGTCGCCGACCTTGACCGCGATGGTCTTGCGCGGGAAGAAGCTGATCTTCTTCGCGTAGCGGGCCATCACCTGCTGGGTGCCCCAGTGCGCCATCGGGATCACGGGGAGTCCGTGCTCCAGCGCCATGCGCGCCGCGCCGGTCTTGCCGCGCATCGGCCACATGTCCGGGTCGCGCGTGAGCGACCCCTCCGGGTAGATGATGACGACCTTGCCATCGTCGACGATCTTCTGCGCCTCGGCCAGCGGGGCCGCGCCGCGGGCGGAGCCGCCGCGCGCCACCGGGACCTGCCCGGACTTGCGCAGGAACCAGCCGGCCACGGGGATGCGGAACAGGCTCTCCTTGGCGAGGAAGCGCGGCAGCCTGCCCAGCTTCCAGACCACCATGCCCACCATCACCGGGTCGATCTCGCTGTAGTGGTTCGGCGAGATGATGTAGGCGCCGTGCCGCGGCAGCTTGCCGCCGTCGGTGATCCGGAACCGGGCGAGCAGGCTCCCCAGCGGGATGATGAGCGCGGCCAGCACCCAGAAGATCGAGGGCCGGCCCTTCTCGGAGCGCTGCGGCTTCGCGGACGCGGACGGGTTCACGGGTTCATCGGGATGGGGCACCATCCCATTATCCAGGGCCTCACCCCTCGAGAACGAAGTCCGCTCCGAGCAGTTCGAGCTTGGTGATGAACTTCTCGTACCCGCGGCTGATGATGCCGACATTGCTGACGGTCGAGCGGCCGTCGGCCGACAGGGCGGCGATGAGGTGGCTGAACCCTCCGCGCAGGTCGGGGATCTCCACGTCGGCGCCCTTCAGCTCCACCGGGCCCATGATGACCGCGGAGTGGTTGAAGTTGCGCTGCCCGAAACGGCAGTCGTGACCGCCGAGGCACTCCTTGTGCACCTGGATCTTGGCGCCCATGTCGATGAGGGCGTCCGTGAAGCCGAAGCGCTGCTCGTACACGGTCTCGTGGACGATGGACACGCCCTCCGCCTTGGTCAGCGCGACCACGAGCGGCTGCTGCCAGTCGGTCATGAAGCCGGGGTGCACATCGGTCTCGATGACGACGGGCTTGAGCTCGCCGCCCGGGTGGAAGAACCGGATGCCGTCGTCGTGGATCTCGAACGCACCGCCCACCTTGCGGAAGACGTTGAGGAAGGTCAGCATCTCGGGCTGACGCGCGCCGCCGACGTAGATGTCGCCGTTGGTCGCGAGCGCCGCTGCGGCCCAGCTGGCGGCCTCGTTGCGGTCGAACAGCGCGGTGTGGCTGTAGCCGACCAGCTTGTCGACGCCCTCGATGCGGATCACCCGGTCGGTGTCGACCGAGATGATCGCGCCCATCTTCTGCAGGACGTTGATCAGGTCCATGATCTCGGGCTCGATCGCCGCGCCCTTGAGCTCGGTGATGCCCTCGGCGCGGACCGCCGTGAGCAGCACCTGCTCGGTGGCGCCGACGCTCGGGTACGGCAGTTCCAGCTTGGCGCCGTGCAGGCCCTCGGGGGCCGTCATCCGGATGCCGCTCGGCAGCTTGTCGACCACGGCGCCGAACTTGCGCAGCACCTCGAGGTGGTAGTCGATCGGACGGTCGCCGATGCGGCAGCCGCCGAGGTCGGGGATGAACGCCTCGCCGAGCCGGTGCAGCAGCGGACCGCAGAACAGGATCGGGATGCGGCTGGAGCCGGCGTGCGCGTCGATGTCGGCCATGTGCGCCGTCTCCACCGCGCTCGGGTCGAGCAGCAGCTCGCCCTCCTCGGCGCCGTCGGTGACCTTCACGCCGTGGACCTCGAGGAGGCCGCGGACGACCCGCACATCGCTGATGTTCGGGACGTTCCGCAGCACGCTCGGGCCCTCGCCCAGGATGGCCGCGACCATCGCCTTCGTGACGAAGTTCTTGGCGCCGCGCACCTCGATGCGGCCCCGCAGTGGGATGCCGCCGTTGATCGTGATGCGGTCGGCCGTGAGACCGACGTGCGCGCCTGCCGCCTGAGCGTCCTGAAGAAGTGAGTTCAAAGTTTCACCGGGAGTGTCTTGGGCCGCCAGCTTGCGCGGGCGGCTTCGTATTCGGAGATGCGCGTCTCGTCGCGCAGGGTCAGGGCGATGTCGTCCAGCCCTTCGAGCAAACGCCAGCGAGTGTAATCGTCGATGTCGAAAGACACCTGAACCGCACCCACGGTCGCAGTCTTGGCAACCAGATCGACCGTCGCCGCTATTCCCGGGCTGGCCTCGATGGCCGCCCAGAGCCGCTCGGCGTCCTCCTCGGTGATGATGCCGGTGAGGAGGCCCTGCTTGCCCGAATTGCCGCGGAAGATGTCGGCGAACCGCGGGCTCAGGACGACCCGGAAGCCGTAGTCGCGCAGCGCCCAGACGGCGTGCTCGCGGGAGGAGCCCGTGCCGAAGTCCGACCCGGCGACGAGCACGCTCGGGTTCTGGTAGGCCTCCTGGTTGAGGATGAACTCCGGGTCCTTGCGCCACTCGTGGAAGAGCGCGTCGTCGAAGCCGGTCTTGGTGACCCGCTTGAGGAAGACGGCCGGGATGATCTGGTCGGTGTCGACGTTGGACCGGCGGAACGGCACGGCCACGCCGGTGACGGTCTCGAACTTCTCCATCAGGCGCCCACCTTCTCTCCTGCGGTCGTATCGACGTCGGCCTGCTCCAGATCCCACGGGCTGGACAGCGTGCCGCGGATGGCCGTGGCCGCCGCGACCAGCGGCGACACCAGGTGGGTGCGACCGCCCTTGCCCTGCCGGCCCTCGAAGTTGCGGTTGGAGGTGGAGGCGCAGCGCTCCCCCGGCGCGAGCTGGTCGGGGTTCATGCCGAGGCACATCGAGCAGCCGGCGAACCGCCACTCCGCGCCGAACTCCTCGACGATCTTGTCGATGCCCTCCGCCTCGGCCTCGATGCGCACGCGGGCGCTGCCGGGGACGACCATGACGCGCACGCCGTCGGCCTTCTTGTGCCCCTTGATGACGGAGGCGAAGGCCCGCAGGTCCTCGATGCGGCTGTTGGTGCAGGAGCCCATGAACACCGCGTCGACCGGGATGCTCTTCATCGGCGTGCCCGGGGTCAGGTCCATGTACTCCAGCGCGCGCTCGGCGGCGGCGCGGGCGTTCGGCTCCTCGATCGTCGCCGGGTCGGGCACGGCCTGGCTGAGCGAGACGCCCTGGCCGGGGTTGGTGCCCCAGGTCACGAAGGGCTCGATCTCGGCGGCGTCCAGGTAGACCTCGGCGTCGAACACCGCGTCGTCGTCCGTCGCGAGCGTGTCCCAGTAGGCGACGGCGTCGTCCCAGTCGGCGCCCTCTGGAGCGTGCGGGCGGCCCTTCAGGTAGGCGTAGGTGGTCTCGTCCGGCGCGACCATCCCGGCGCGGGCGCCCGCCTCGATCGACATGTTGCAGATCGTCATGCGGCCCTCCATCGAGAGCGCGCGGATGGCACTGCCGCGGTATTCGAGCACGTAGCCCTGCCCGCCGCCGGTGCCGATCTTCGCGATGACCGCGAGGATGATGTCCTTCGCCGTCACGCCGGGGCGCAACTCGCCCTCGACCGTGATGGCCATCGTCTTGAACGCCTTCAGCGGCAGCGTCTGCGTGGCGAGCACGTGCTCCACCTCGCTGGTGCCGATGCCGAACGCCATCGCGCCGAACGCGCCGTGGGTGGAGGTGTGCGAGTCGCCGCAGACCACCGTGATGCCCGGCATGGTGAGGCCGAGCTGCGGGCCGACGACGTGCACGATGCCCTGCTCGACGTCCCCGAGCGAGTGCAGCCGGACGCCGAACTCCTCGGCGTTCCTGCGCAGCGTCTCGATCTGGGTGCGGCTGGTCAGGTCGGCGATCGGCCGGTCGATGCCGATGGTCGGCGTGTTGTGGTCCTCGGTCGCGATGGTGAGGTCGGGGCGGCGGACCGGCCGGCCGGCCATGCGCAGGCCGTCGAAGGCCTGCGGGCTGGTCACTTCGTGGACCAGGTGCAGGTCGATGTAGATCAGGTCGGGCGAGCCGTCCTCACCCTTCACGACCAGGTGGTCTCGCCACACCTTCTCCGCCAGGGTCAGCGGACTGTGCTGCGTCGTCATCTCGGTACTCCTTGAGCTTCGTATACGGATCAGCCGTCGACGGACTCCGCGGCGAGGGTGGCCTGAGGACTAGGACTCGCCGCGGCGGCTAAGGAGGAGCAGACCCGCGAACACGGATTCAGGCTATCACCCGGCTCGGGGACAGCGCGGACGGCTCGCGACAGTCAGTTCCGCGTCGCCGCCGGCGGGCGCACGACGAGCACGGTGACGTTGTCGTGCCCGCCCGCCGCCACCGCGGCCTCCACCAGCACAGCGGCCGGGTCGGCGGGATCGCCGGCGAGGATCTCCTCGATGGTCTGGTCGTCCAGCTCCCGGGTGAGGCCGTCGGAGCACACCAGGAAGGTGCGTGAGTCGTCCACGGGCAGCAGCGAGCTGTCGGTGTCCACGAAGTCCTCCGCCCCGAGCGCCCGGGTGATGACGTTGCGCTCCGGGTGCACGGCGGCCTGCTCCGGAGTGATCAGCCCGGCGTCGACCAGTTCCTGGACCGCGGAGTGATCGACGGTCAGCCTGCTCAGCGCACGGCCGTCCCAGCCGTAGACCCGGGAGTCGCCGACGTTGACGACCATCCACTCCTCCGCGGCCCGCTCGGGGACGCGCACGCGCACGACCCCCGAGAGCGTCGTGCCCGCGACCGCGGCGCCGGTCTCCTGGGCGTCCGACAGCGCCCGGACCGCGGCGTTCGCCTCGTCGATAGCGGTGATGACCTCGTCCGGCGTGGGCGTGGCACCGGCCGGGAGGGTGCGGGCGAGGCTCTCGACGGCCGTGCGGCTCGCGACGTCGCCGCGCGCGTGGCCGCCCATCCCGTCGGCCACCACGAAGACCGGGTCCTGCGCGAGGTAGCTGTCCTCGTTGATCTGCCGGACTGCTCCGGTGTCGCTGCGGGCGCTCACCTCGACGCGGGAAGTCATGTGCGGGGGTCCTCCGGGGAGCTCTCGGCCGGGCCGGCCTCTGCGGTCGTGGTCGCCGGGACGTCATCCCCGTGGATGGCCTCCGAGACGGTGGTGCCGCTCAGACGCAGCTTCACCAGACTAGCGACGGTCGCCACGGTCATCGAGCCCACGATCACCGCGAGCGATGTCCAGGTGCTGATGTCCGGCGCCCATTCGATGTGCTCGCCGTTGTTGATGAACGGCAGCGTGTTCTCGTGCATGGCGTGGAAGACGAGCTTGACGCCGATGAAGCCGAGGATGAACGCGATCCCGTACTTGAGGTACACGAGCTTGTCGAGCAGGTGCCCCAGCAGGAAGTAGAGCTGCCGCAGCCCCATCAGGGCGAAGACGTTCGCCGTGAAGACGATGAACGGGCTCTGGGTGATGCCGAAGATCGCCGGGATCGAGTCGAGCGCGAACAGCAGGTCGGTGGTGCCGAGGGCCAGGAAGACGATGATCAGCGGCGTGAACATGCGCCGGCCGTTCACCATGGTGCGCAGCTTGTTGCCCTCGTACTGGTCGGAGACCTTCAGCCGGCGCCGCGCGAAGCGGATGAAGGGGCTGTCGTCAGCGCCCTCCTCGTCGTGGTTCCCGAACGCCTGGTTGAACGCCGTCCAGAGCAGGAACGCACCGAACAGGTAGAAGATCCAGCTGAAGCTCGCGATCAGGCCGGCGCCGAGCACGATGAACACGCCGCGGAACAGCAGCGCCAGGATGATGCCCACCATGAGCACCTCCTGCTGATACTTCCTGGGCACCGCGAACCGGCCCATGATGATCACGAAGACGAACAGGTTGTCGATGCTCAGGCTGTACTCGGTCAGCCAGCCGGCGAGGAACTGCCCGGCGTGCTCGGCGTCGCCGATCAGCAGCATCAGCAGCGCGAAGATCAGCGCCAGCACGACGTAGAACACCACCCAGAGCGCGGACTCCTTCGGGCTCGGGATGTGCGGCCGCTTGAAGACGATCAGGAGGTCGAAGGCGAGGATGAGCAGCAGGACGACGAAGCTGCCGATCTCGAACCAGAGCGGGAGGGCGAGTTCCAACGGAGGGACCTTTCGAAGGGTTGCGGGACGGACCCGAAAGTCTCTCCCGCACATCCGTGCCGCTGCGCCCGGGCCCGAGCGGACCGTGATGACGTGCACAGCGCGAGACCGTCCGGCCTCTTCGGGATACTCCCCTTCGCGAGCACCAAGTCTAGCGGGTCGACGGGTATCGTCCCCACCATGCGGCGCGAGGAATTCGACAGCACGGCGATCGCGTCGGCGGGCTACGACGCCGACGCCGCGGTCCTGGAGATCGAGTTCGGCTCGGGCGGCCTCTACCGCTATCTGCTCGTGCCGGCCCGGGTGTGGCGCGAACTGCGCGCGGCCGAATCACCAGGCCGGTACTTCGCGGAGAACATCCGGGACCGGTTCCCGGAGGAGTGGGTGCCGTAGACCGCGGTCGGCGCTGCGGGGTCAGCGCTGTGGGGTCAGCGCTGGGCGAGCAGCGCCGCCTGCCGTTCGTGCACGCCGGCCACCCAGTCGTACGTGGCGTCGGGACCGAGCCGCGGGTCGTCCGCGGGATGCTCGCCGGCGCGCAGGGCGAGCAGGTACGCGCGGTCGAGCTCGATGCGCTCCCGGAGGCCGTCGGCTCCCGTAACGGAGCCGTGACCCGGGATGACCGCCTCCACGCCGTCCGCGATGCCCTCGACGAGCGTCAGGGCGGCGAGGTAGTCCTCGATCGGGTCCGCCGCGCTGTGGTCCACGAGCGGGACGAGCACGTCGGAGAGCAGGTCGCCTGCGACCAGGACGCCGCGCTCCTCGATCAGCAGCGCGGCATGGCCCGCCGCGTGCGCCCGGTGCTCGACGACCCGGACGCGCGGCCCGTCCCACGGGATCCACTCGGCGCCGTCCGGGAGGGCGGTGAGCTCGCCGAAAAGGGTGAGCGGCACCCGCTCGACAATGTCCGCCGGGATCATCGGGGCCAGCCGCTCCCGCCAGCCGTCGTTCGACAGGAAGGCCCGGATCGCGCCGGCGGCCGCCGCAGTTGCGAAGCGGGGCGCCGCGCCGAACGCGGGATGCCAGAGCACGTGATCCCAGTGCGGGTGCGTGGCGAACCCGGCCGCGACCGGCTGCCCCGCCGCGCGCAGGTCCGCCGCGATGTCGGCGAGCTCCCCGTCCAGGATCCCCGGGTCGACCAGCAGCGCACCCGCGTCGCCGTCGACCACGACGGTGTTGGTCTGGCAGAACTCGCTCTGATGGACACGCACACCCTGGGCGACCGGCTTCAGCATGCTGGCGACGGTAGCAGACGGTCGTGTCGGAGCGGGGGTCGCGGGGGGCAAGAAAAAAGCCCGCTTCAAACACGCGGTGCCCCCTCCCTCGCCTGCTCACAAAGTCGACGGCGGCGCAGGTCACGATCCGACTTCGACTCAGCTGCGCGGCGCCTCTCGCCCAATTCACGGGGCGCTTAGAGTAACAACATGGGCGACCCTGAAGCAGATTTGACGACCGCATGGGGCGACGTCACCACTGCGTTGGCCGAGGCAGACCCGGGCCTACTGGCCACTCTGAACCCCCCGGCAGGCGAGCAGGAAATCGCCCGATTGATGGACGCGGTGGCGCCGCTCCACGTCCCCCCTGATCTGCTTCTCTATCTACGTCTCGCGAACGGACAGGACCAGAGCTCCTGGTGGCCGACATTGGATTGCGGTCCACTCTTGTCAGTCGACCAAATCATTGCGAAATACAACTTCAACCAAGCTGGAAACGGCTTCGCGTGGAGTTCCCACTGGCTACCGCTCGCGCAATCCGGTTGGTCGCGCGCGGCAATTGAGTTGGTCGCGGATAGACCGGCACTGTTGATCAACGTGGAACTGACGGATCCGCCATTCGTATGCGCCCCCTCCATCGCATCGATGTTTCGAGCGACAGCGGCGCTAGCCCGGACAGGTCTGATTACCCGCCCGATTCCTCCGGACTTCAGCAAGACGTCGACGGATGATGCAGCGGCCTGGATGCGAGGCGCCCGCGACTGGCGCGACCGAAGCAGAGCGTTTCTGTCCGCTTTCTATGCGCGCGAGGGCTGGGAGGTAGAGCACATCCCGGTCGAAACCCCGATCGATGCTCCACACTGGCCCGCCGAGTGGAGAGACGCCCCCGAAACGACGCCGTGAATCATCCGCAGTCTGAGTGCCCCGCATCACGCAGCCAGGCGATGACGAATCCAGACGGCCTGGTCTGCTTCGAGGACCGTTTCGAAGCCGATATCGGTGTCGGCGATCGCGTAACCCGACACGATGAGGTAGCGGAGCGCGCCGCGAACTTCGTCGACGGTCGTCGCCAGACGTAGCGCAAGTTTTCGAGGAGTCGACCGCAGCCCCTGCACACCGGCCCAGCGGAGCGCACGACTCAGATCTGTGGCGAGCAATCCGTGGAGGTGACGCAGAGTGTTCAGTCGAATTCTGCGGATGCTGTCGGGGTCATGCCCTTCCCGTGCACGTCGTACCCAAGCCGGCTCTGGCGCCGGATTGGGGATGAGGAGCTGAACGCCGGTCCTTTCCTCACTGACCAGCAGACCCAGGTCGAGCATTGCATCGAGGGCTTCTCCGGCGGTCAGCGGTGTGGCTCGACCGGTCAGTTCTGCCAGCTGGTCGGGCTCATCGCGAGACGGCGGGATCACTTGGTCCAGCGCGTCCGCGCCTCCCCGTTCGAATGGCGCTCTCCTGCGCACCATGAGGCGAGCGAGTTCGTCCTCTGAGGTCGGCCCTCCCGCCGACCAGAGCGCAGACCGAACGGATTGAAACACGGCAGAGGGCCAGAGCACCTCATACCAGCCGCTGACCTCCACAGCGCGAAGGGCCGCGCTCCAAGGGTCTGGAGCGTTCCTGTAGAGGGCACCCTCGCCGGCGAGGCGGCGCGGTCCGCCTGCGAGCGGATCTGGGTCGCCATCCGTCGGAAAGAAGCGCAGCAGCCACTGCTCCGGTGGGAGGGCGTCGCCCAGGACGTCGTCGCCGTAGTAATAGCGGTGACGTCCGGTCGCGTAGACCTGCACACGGGCGTTGCCGACACCGGTGACGTCGAGCCTGGCGCTCGAGGGGTCGAAGCCTGCGATCTCCATGGGCCCGCCGTCTGGCACCTCGACGAACGGGAGTTCGTCGGCGTCCTCCCAGTTCTCAGCGACCGGCGGCCGGGAGTCCCATCTCTCAGCGCGCACGTGCACTCGTGCGTACTTGGTACCGCACGACGCAGAAAGAGCGCCGTGTGTGGTCAGCGCGAAGGTTCCGACATCGGAATCCGGACCGGTCGACTGATACGCGGACAGAATGGCGAAATCGGTATCGAAGGTGGTCTCGACGACGTCCACGATGCGGGGCATGCCTCACACCATAACGACGGACGCGATGCGTAACCGCCCCACGATCTGGGGGTGATTCGCCTGCCGCGGATTCTCGGAGTTGCCGCGTTGGCCAGCATCACCGCGGATGTCTACGGCCGACCTCTTCGAGGATGACCTAGACGCTGTTTCGATCGCTCTGGATGACACTGCTATGAAATCGAATGTTGCCGAAGCGTTGCCACGAACCCGGTTCACGCCACCGACTATCGACCAAGAAAAATGCCCGCTTCCCTTGAAAATCAAGGGAAGCGGGCGATTGTGACCCCAGCGGGATTTGAACCCGCGTTACCGCCGTGAGAGGGCGACGTCCTAGGCCGCTAAACGATGGGGCCGTCTTGCAACTCATCGATAATGCCACAGATCGTGGGCTACCGCCAAAACGGGGCAGTCGGCCCGGGAGTGTCGTGGGGCCGTCAGGCGAGGACGCGGACCGCGCCCGGCACGACCGCGACCTCGACGGGGAGGGGGCCGATGCGCTCGCCGTCGGCGTATGCGACGACGCCCTCCGCCTCGATCCGCACCGTGCTGAGGCTGCGGAACGAGACCTCGGGAAGGCCGGTGTGCTCGCCGCGGAACACCTTCGGGAACAGCCGGAGGAAGCGCGGGCGCGACATCCTCGTCACCACGAAGAGATCGAGGCGGCCGTCGGCGAGGTCGGCGTGCGGGACGATGCGCATTCCGCCGCCGAGCGAGCGGTTGTTGGCGACCGACACCAGCATCGCCTCCGTGACGATCGGCTCGCCGTCGGCGACGATCCGGTACGGGCGGGCGTGCAGCACGGCCAGCTCGCGCAGCAGGGCGAAAATGTAGCGGCTGCGGCCGCGCGGGCGGGTCATCCGGTTGGCGCGCTCGTTCACGGTCGCGTCGAAGCCCGCGGAGAGCACGCAGCCGAACCAGGTGCTGAGCTCGGCGTGCTGCTCGCCGTGCCGGACCAGTCCGGCGTCGATGGTGCGCGGCGGGCGCCCCAGCGCCTCCAGGAGCCGGTCGATCGCGGCTTCGGCGTCGTCGGTGGGGATGCCGAGCCCGTCGGCGAGGTCGTTGCCCGTCCCGCTCGGGACGATCCCCAGCGGCACCGGGGTCTGCGCGACGATGTTGATGCCGAGATTCGCCATCCCGTCTCCCCCGACGACCACGAGCGCGTCGGCGCCGGCTTCGACGGCGCGGGCCGTCTCCCGGCGCAGCAGCTCGAAGTTGGCCTCGTACACCGGGACCACCGTGTGGCCGGCGGCGCGCAGCCGCTCGACGACGCGCGGCCCGACGTCGCGGCGTCGCCCGAAGGACGCCAACGGGTTCACCGCGACGACGACGGTCCGAGGGGTGACAGGCATAGACCACGACTATGGCACAACGGCCGTCCGCGGCCGCGCGACACGACCGGACCGAGGGCCGCCGGCCGTGGAGGATGATGGACGCATGAGACTGACGAAGTTCGAACACGCAGCGCTGCTCCTCGAGGATTCCGGGAAGAAGCTCTTCATCGACCCGGGCTCCTTCACGTCGCCGCTGACGGACACCGCGAACACCGCGGCCGTCGTGATCACGCACGAGCACGCCGACCACTGGACTCCCGAGCAGCTGAACCGGGTCCTCGAACTGAATGCTGACGTGCCGATCTTCGCGCCGGAGGGCGTGGCCAGGGCGGCGGCGGACTTCGACATCACGGTGGTGCACGCGGGCGACACCGTGGAGGCCGGCCCGTTCACGCTTCGCTTCTTCGGCGGACGCCACGCCGTCATCCACGAGAGCATCCCCGTGGTCGACAACCTGGGCGTGCTGGTCAACGACGAGCTGTACTACGCGGGCGACTCGTTCGTCATCCCGGAGGGCGTCGAGCTCGACGTGCTGGCGGTGCCCGCGGGAGCGCCGTGGATGAAGGTCGCGGAGACGATCGACTACGTGCTCGCGACGAAGCCGAAGCGCAGCTTCTCCACCCACGAGATGGTGCTGTCGCGAGCGGGCAAGGACCTGTCGAACTCGCGGATCGCGTGGGCGACCGAGCAGAACGGCGGCGAGTTCTTCGCGCTCGAGCCGGGCGACTCCCTGGACCTGTGAGCGACCGGCGCCCGAGGGCCCGAGGCGCGAACGGCCGAGCCGCGAGCGCACCCCTGTGACGCGGGCCGCAGCCTCCCGCCCGGCGGTCGTCTGGTTCCGCGACGACCTCCGGGTGGCCGACAACCCCGCCCTCGACGCCGCCGCGCGCACCGGCCGGCCGGTGGTCTGCGTGTACGTCTGGGACGACCGGTCCCCCGGCCTGCGGCCACCGGGCGGCGCCGCGCGGTGGTGGCTGCACCACAGCCTCACCGCGCTCGACGCCGAGCTCCGGGCGCGCGGCTCCCGACTCGTCGTGCGGCGCGGCGGCGCGGAGCGCGAGGTCGCCGCGCTGGTCGCCGACGTCGACGCGCAGGCACTGTTCTGGAACCGCCGCTATGGCGGCGCGGAGCGGCGGATCGACACCGCGGTGAAGGCCTCGGCACGGGAGGCCGGGATCGAGGTGGAGAGCTTCGGTGCGAGCCTGCTCTTCGAGCCCTGGACCATCCGCACCGGCTCCGGCACGCCCTTCTCTGTGTTCACCCCGTTCTGGCGGGCATGCCGGTCGGCGCCCGCGCCGCGGAGGCCGCTCGCCGCCCCGGAGCGGCTCGTCCAGCCGCCTGCCGTGGACGGTCTCGCGATCGACGACCTCGGCCTCCTGCCCACCGGCCCCGACTGGGCGGACGGCCTCCGCGACACCTGGGAGCCCGGCGAACGGGCGGCGCACGACGACCTCGACCGGTTCGCCGCAGACGGTCTCGCCCGCTACCGCGACGACCGGGACGTCCCCGGCGTGGCCGGCACGTCCCGGCTGTCCCCGCGCCTGCGCTGGGGTGAGCTCAGCCCGCACCAGGTCTGGCACGCGGTCACGGCGGAGCGCGACCGCAGCCGCGCCCCCAGCGGCGCCGTCGCCGAAGGCGCCGCGACCTTCCTCGCCGAGCTCGGCTGGCGCGAGTTCGCCTATCACACGCTCTTCGAGCACCCCGAGCTCGCCACCGTCAACATCCATCGCGAATACGACTCCTTCCCCTGGCCCCGCCTGCAGCCGTCCGTGCTGCTCGCCTGGCAACAGGGTCGCACCGGCGTCCCACTGGTGGACGCTGGAATGCGGGAACTGTGGAGAACCGGAGTCATGCACAACCGGGTGCGGATGGTCGTCGCGTCGTTCCTCACCAAGAACCTGCTGATCGACTGGCGGCACGGCGAGCAGTGGTTCTGGGACACCCTGGTGGACGCCGACCCCGCCAGCAACCCGTTCAACTGGCAGTGGGTCGCCGGCTCCGGAGCCGACGCCGCGCCGTACTTCCGGGTGTTCAACCCGGAACTGCAGCGCACGAAGTTCGACCGGCACGGCGACTACGTGCGGCGGTGGGCGCCCGAGTGGGACACCGACGCCTACCCGCAGCCGATCGTCGACCTGGCCGAGTCCCGGCGGGCGGCGCTCGCCGCCTACGACGCCGTCAAGCGGGCGTCGGCTCAGCGCGCGTGATCAGCGCGCGTGATCGGCGAGGATCTGATCCACGTCGATCTCCCGCAGCAGCGCTGGCCAGTCGAGCCCGCGCGCGACGTCGGCCAGCTCTTCGTCTGCCAGGACCTTGCCGCTGCGCTCCACGACGATCCCCGCCGGCAGCTTGCGGTTCAGCTCGGCGAGGATGGCGTCGTCCACGGCCTCGGTGTCGAAGTCGGCGCCGACCTGCGCGTAATAGTCGGAGGACAGCGTGTAGGAGACGATCCCGGTTTCGATCTGAGCCATGAGCGGCATCGTAGACCGGCGGGCAGGACCGCCGTCAAGCCCCGCGCTCGGCCGCCCAGGCGGCGATCTCCGATCGCCGGGACGCACCGAGCTTCGCCAGGATGTGCTCGACGTGCGTCGAGACGGTCTTCGGCGCGATGTGTAGAGCGGCGGCGATCTCGCGGTTGGTCGCCCCTCCCGCGATCTGCGCGGCGACCTCCTGCTCCCGCGCGCTGAGCGTCGAGGGCTCGGCCCCCTCGGCCAGCCGCGCAGCCAGCTCGCCGGTCCGGCGCTCCAGCACTGAGCCGTGCGCTCTCGTGCGCGCCTCGGCCACCAGGGCGGCGGCCTCCGCGGGACTCCGCGTGCGCCGGGCGCACTCGGCACGATCCAGGATCGCCTGCGTGCCCTCCCACCAGCGGCCGATCCCATCCCAGCCGGCGGAGGCCGACGCGAACAGCTCCCTGGCTTCGGAGGGCCGGCGCTCGCGCAGCGCGAGGACGCCGGCCGCATGCTGGAGCGCGAACTCCGTCCCGGGGATGCGCCGGCGTTCGACGAGGGCGGTGACCCGCTCCAGCCAGCCGCGGGCGCCGGCGGCATCGCCCGCGGCGAGGAGGGCCCGGACCCCGGTGACCGCGAACGGGAAGACGTAGGCCGAGTCCTCGACGCGGTGCGACTCCTCTGCTGCGCGATCGCAGTACCGCGTCGCCGCCTCGTTATCACCCTCCAGCAGCGCCGTCTCGGCCAGCCCCCAGAGCGCGGGCGAGAGCCGCTGCAGCTCCTGCATGCGCTCGCCGATCTCCTCCGCCCGGCGCAGCAGCTCCTTCGCCCGGGCGAGGTCTCCGGACGACAGCGCGCAGTAGCCGAGCACGTGCAGGGCGGTGACCTCGGTCGTGATCCCGCCGTGGCCGTCCGCGAGCGCGTGGCCGGCGAGCTCGGCAGCGGCGCGGAGGTCGCCCGTGGCCCAGCGGACGTGCGCCAGGTGCGCGGTGAGATAGTGTGCGTCGTTCCAGCGTTCGATGCGCTCCGCGTAGGCGATCCCGTCCGCCAGCCACGCAGCGCCGCGTTCGTACTGCAGCAGGACCGACGCGGAGGAGCCGAGCATCCGATACGCGCGGGCGGCCGACCCCTCGCGGCCGTGCGCCGCGCCCTCCTCCGCCGCACGGCGCAGCAGGTCCCAGGCGGTCTCCCCCTCGCCTGCGAACGCCAGCACCGAGCCGAGCGTGACGTCGACATCCAGCCGATCGCCCTCACCGGTCAGGAGCGCGCCCGCCTCGACCGCGAGCCGTCTGGACTCGTCCAGCCGCCGTTCGAGCATGGCTGCCGCAGCCTGCGCGGCGAGCAGCCGGCCGCGCACCTGGACGGCCTCCGCACCGTCGTCGCCGTCGATCCAGCCGAGCGCAGCCCGGAGGACGGCCACCCGCGCCGGGTAGTCCGCTCCCAGGAGGTGCCGCGCCGCGACCAGAGCCGGCGCCACCGCCGCGGCCTCCCGGTCGGCGCCCGCTGCCCGGTAGAGGTCGATCGCGCGGGAGAACTCGGCCTCGGCCTCCCGGTTGGCGTCCACGGCGGCGAGCTCGCTCCCCAGCCCCCGCAGGAGGTCGGCGCGGGTGCTGCCGTCTAGGCCGAGCGGCATGGTCCGCTGCGCGCGGCGGTAGAGGTCCGCGGCTTCGCGGTGCGCGGAGAGCGTCGATGCGCGCTCGGCCGCCCGCCGGGCGAGACCGTACGCCTCCCGCGCACGCCCTGCTCGCTCGGCGTGCACCGAGAGCAGCGCGTCCGACAGGCCGGCGCCGGCCTCGAGGACGCGACCGTGCATGGTGCGCCGGCGCGCGGACGGCACGGCGGAGTACACCGCGTCGCGGATGAGGGCGTGCCGGAAGTCGCACGAGCCGACCGCCGTGCGGACCAGGAAGTGCTGCCCGACGAGGTCGTCGAGGGCCGTGTCGCGCGCCGAGCGGTCCAGCTCGTCGCCGACGACCACTGCCAGCATCCGCGTGTCGAACTCGCGCCCGATCACGGCCGCCGCCTCGAGCACCGCTGCCGACGCAGGCGCCAGGCCCCGGGTGCGCGACAGCACCGCCGCCGCCACGGTCTCCGGCGCGCCGTCCGAGCCCTCGGCGAGCAGCTCCTCCACGTGCAGCGGGATCCCGTCGCTCACCGCGTGCAGTCGCCCGGCCTCCTCGGCCGACGGCTCGATCCCCCGGATGGCGACCAGCATGCGTGCGACGCCGTCGGGGTCGAGGCGCCCCGGCCGCACCTCCTCGGCCAGCCGGTGCCCCACCAGGTCGAGCCGCCACGCAGTGGCCTCCGCCGCCACCTCCAGGTCCTCCGTGCGGAAGGTGGCGACGACCATGCTCGGCCGCTCGCGGACCGCCGCCGCCACCCGGCGGAGGACGTCGAGCCCGAGCTGGTCCGCCCAGTGCACGTCCTCCAGGGCGAGGATGGTCGGGAGACGGAGCGCGGTGCCGAGCGTGGCGGCCAGCTCCGCGACCAGCAGCCGGCGCCGGGTCGATCGCGCTGCGGGATCCGCGTCGGCCCCCGCCGCGTCGCCGTGCAGCACCAGTCCCCTGATCCGCTCGGCGGCTGGACCGTCCCCCGCCTCGGCGAGGGACGCGGCGACGCCCAGCATCAGCATCCCCGGCGTCTCGCGGTCGTCCGCGTACGCGTCGGCGTGGACCCGGCGGAGGGTGCTGAGGGCGACGACCTCCTCCAGCAGTCGCGATTTGCCGATGCCGGCCTCGCCCGCGATGAGCAGCAGGCCGCCGCGGCCGTCCAGTGCCGCGGCCTGGCGGCGGCGCGCCAGCGCGAGCAGGTCGTCCCTGCCCACGAACACCGGGCACACGCGTTCGGCGCCCCGGTACGATGCCGGACCCGCATCCATGCGCGAAGCATAGCGCCGCACGCCCGCGCGCAGCACCGGGATCGGTCGGATGACCGATGCCGCGGTACCTGAGGCGCGGGAACACTGGCGTGCAGTGCGGGGCGACCGTCCCCGCCCACGAGGAGAGGAGCCGGTCATGGCTCGATTCATGGACGTGCACGACGGATTCGTCGGGGTCACGAAGGAGCAGCTCGCCGAGGCGCACGCCGCCGACCTGGCGGTCGAGGGCGAGGAGGGCGTGCACTTCGAGAGCGCCTGGCTCGACCCCGAGAGCGGCAAGGTGTTCTGCTTGTCCACCGGACCGTCGAAGGAGGCGGTGATGCGCGTGCACGAGAAGACCGGGCATCCCACCGAGCAGGTCTACGCCGTCGACATCGTGGTCTGAGGCAGCTGGGGCGTACAGTGCGCCGCATGACGGACCCACACGAGGAGGCGCCGCAGTCCCGCGAGACAGCGGAGACCCGGCAAACGGCGGAGACCCGGGCGCACGAGCTTCAGGACGCGGTCTCCGGACTCGGTGAGACGCCGGAGGACGCGCTGGAGGAGATCGCCGACCGGAACGACTCGCTCCGGGAACGCCTGCCCGACGACGACCTGAGCGCCGGCGGACAGGACCCCGAGCGCGCGGACGAGGCCGACGCGCCCCGCGGCGAGGGGGCACCCGGCCAGGGGTAGGCCGCGGCGGTCGTCCCTCACTGGGGACTGGGGCGCGCCCGTCGTCCTGCCTACGCTGGCAGGGATGAACGACGACGGACGGCGCACGACGCGCATGCGCGACCGTGCCCCGGGGGCCGCGGTCATGGAGCAGGTGGTGCGCCTGCACACGCAGTCGCCGCCGCGTTCGGCCCTCGCCCGGGCGCTCGGGGCGCGTCCGATCGACGCGGAGACCGAGCCCTGGTTCGCCGGCGCGCTCGGCGAGCGAGAGGTGGGCACGCTCCTCGACCGGCTCCCTGACGGCTGGAGCGCCTTCCACGCGATCCCGGTCGGCACCCGGCCGGACGCCTCCGGAGCCGTCGCGGACGTCGACCACATCGTGGTCGGGCCGCCCGGTGTGTTCGTCGTCAACACCAAGCACCATCGCGGTCAGCGGGTGTGGGTGGGCGAGCGCGCGGTCCTGGTCGCCGGCCAGAAGCAGCCCTACCTGCGCAACTCGGACCTGGAGGCGTCCCGCGTGCGCGGTGTGCTCGCGCAGGCGGGCATCGAGGCGCCGGTGACGGCCGTGGTGGCATTGGTGGGGACGAAGGAGGTCACCGTCCGGCAGCAGCCCCGCCGGGTGCTGGTGCTGCGGGCCGAGGGTCTGGTGCGGTGGCTGCTGCGGCGGCCGGCCGTCCTGGATGCTGCCACCGCCGCCGCCGCAGCGCGGCTGTTCGACGATCCGGCGACCTGGCGTCCGGTGGACTCGCCCGCCGACACGGTGGAGCGGTTCGCGCGCATCGAACGCGAGGTCAGGAACGCGCAGCTCGTGCGTGCCGGCTGGGGCGTCGCGATCGGGCTCGGCCTCGTCGCCGTCGCGCTCCCGCTCCTCCCGCTGCTCGGCCGGTAGCCCGCCGCTCGGCCGGTAGCCCGCTACGCGGCCGCTAGCCCGGTGCTCAGTCGCTGACGCGGACCGCGCTCGTGCGCATGGTGAGGGACGCCGCCTCGGGGTCGTAGGCGAGCTCCACGCGGATGGCGGTGACGTCCGCGAGCGAGCGCAGGTGCGTGCCGCCGCACGGGATCTCGACCACGCCGTCCGGCAGCTCCGCCCGCCAGCGCCGGCGCTCCCCCAGCCCGTCGCCGTCGCGCTCGATCGAGATGGCGAGCGCGGCCCCGGCCTGCGCCCAGCCCTCGAGCCGGGCGTTGGCGGCGTCCGTCACCGCGGCGAGCGCCTCCGGCAGCTCGGCGGCGGCGAAGCCCTTCTTCCGGAGGCTCTTGCCGATGCGGTACTCGTCCACCGAGCCGTCCGGGAGGATCCGCGAGGAGGCGATGGCGAGCTGGTCGAACGCGGGCTGTCCGCGGCCGTCGAGCAGGACCTCCTTCGTCCAGAGGCCGGCCAGCGCCTCGTCGAGGGCGAGGGACGCCAGATGGCAGGCCGTGTGACCGGTGGAGAGGGCGCGGCGGGTCTCCGCGTCGACCTCGACGGTGGCGGCGCCGCCGGGCTCGACGCCGGTCGCCTCTTCCACCAGGTGGCAGACGACGAAGGACCAGCCGTCGGTCCCGGTGCGCACCGGGGCGTCGCCGACGTGCAGGGTCGTCCCATCGGTCGCGCCGACGACCGCCCCGACGACGGGCACCGCACGGCCGTCGACCGTGAGTGTGCCGGTGTCCGCGGGCTGGTCGGGCCAGACCGGGTCGACCGGGTGGAAGGCGGTGCGGTCGAGGATCACCGCGCTGCGGCCGTCGGCCAGGGGCTCGACGTGCAGCACGGTTCCGGTCGAGGCGAGGTCGCCGTCGGGGTAGGTGACGACGGTGTCGGCGGCGGGGAGGGTCATCCGTCCAGCGTAGATGACCCTCCATCGGCGACGACGTGGGCTGCTACTTCGTGAGCGAGTCCACGTAGGCGGAGTGGGCATCCATCCACTGCTCCACGATGCGGTCGTACTGGCTGGAGTCCGCCTTGCCGTTGAACATCGCGTTCTCGAGCGAGTAGAGCAGGTCCGACTTCATCCGGAACTTCTTCACCCAGTTCGCGACCTCGGGGAGCCGCTTCGGGAAGTCCGTGCTCGCGATCGAGTGGATCGACTCCGCCGCGCCCAGCGTGTTCTTCGGGTCCTCGAGGTCCTTCAGGTCCCACTGGTCGTACGCCCAGTGCGGCCGCCACAGCGTCACGGCGATGTCGTCGTGCTTCTTCATCGCGCTGGAGAGCTCGGCGAGCATCGCCGGCGTGGAGGATGTCACGAAGTTCATCTTCCCCAGTCCGTACTCCGGGATGACCTTCTTCTGCGCCGCCTCGGTGAGGCCCGCGCCCGGCTCGATGCCGACCAGGCGGTCGCCGAAGTCGGAGGCGTGGGACGCGAGCTGGTCGAGCGAGTCGATCGGTGCGTCCTTGTTGACCGCGATGGTCAGCTTCGCCTCGTCGTTCCAGGCGCCCAGATCGGTGAGGTGCGCGCCGTAGGTCTTCAGGTACTGCGCGTGGGTCGTCGGCAGCCAGCCGTCGAACGCCACGTCGTAGTCGCCGGTGCTGAGCCCGGCGAACGCGGGGCCGGCGTCGGCGTACGCGAAGTCCACCTGGTAGCCCTCGCGCTCGAGCACGTGCTTCCACAGATACGACGCCGCCTCGCCCTCCGGCCACCCGTTGAACACGGCGACCGTCACGTGGCCCTTGTCGGCGCCCGCGGTGGAGGCCGCGGTCACGGCCGTGCCGCCGATCACGACGAGCAGGGCGGCGCCGAGCACCGCGAGCGCGCGCTTCGGCATCCGCAGCCGGGCCGTGCCGACCGCGGCGGTGAGCCGGTCGAGCACGATCGCCAGGATGACGACGGCGATGCCCGCCTCGAAGCCGAGCCCGACATCCACCCGGCTGAGCGCCTGCACGATGTCGCGGCCGAGGCCCCCGCCGCCGACCATGCCGGCGATGACGACCATGGAGAGCGACAGCATGATCACCTGGTTGACGCCGGCCAGGATCGACGGCATGGCCAGCGGGAGCTGGATCTGGCGCAGGATGCGCCGCGGCGGCGAGCCGAACGCCCGGCCGGCCTCCACCAGCTCCGTGTCGACGCCGCGGATGCCGAGTTCGGTGAGCCGCACGCCCGGCGCCATCGCGAAGACGATGGTCGCCACCATGCCGGGCACCACACCGACGCGGAACAGGATGAGCGCCGGGATCAGGTACACGAAGGCCGGCATGGTCTGCATGAAGTCGAGCACCGGCCGGATGATCGCCGACGCGGTCCGCGACCGGGCGGCGAGGATGCCCAGCGGCACGCTGAGCGCGATCGCGATGGCCGAGGAGACCAGCACGAGCGCCAGTGTGTCCATCGCGTTGGGCCACTGGCCGATCCCCGCGATCAGCAGGAGCCCCAGCACCGCGCCGGCGCCGAACACCCAACCGCGCAGCCAGACCGCGAGGATCGCGACGATCAGGATGACGCCCCAGAACGGCGGCGTCTGCAGCACCCAGTCGACGCCCTCGTACATCCCCGTGAAGACAACGCGGATGACGTTGAAAACGCCGCCGAAGGTGCTCGTGACGAAATCGACGACAGCGGTCGCCCACTCGCCGAGCGGGATCAGGTGTGCGGTGTTCACGCGACCACCTCCGCGTCGCGGGCGGCATCCGGCACGGCATCGCTCCCGGCGGTCTCCCGCAGGGCCAGCGTCATCGCGTCGACCGACACGGTCGCGGGCGGCTCCACCACCACGGGGATCTCGGTGGTGTCGCTGCTGACGTTGCCGAGCGCCGCGAGCAGCGTCACCCGCGGGATCACCCCCAGCAGCCGGTGCTCGTCGTCCACGACGGCGAGCGGGAGGGCGCTGCCGACCGCGGGCTCCACCAGCTCGCTGAGCACCTCGTCCCTGGACACCGTCGCGATGTCCGCGCTGATCGCCTCGGCGAGGTCGCCCTGCCCGTCGCGGACCTGTCGCATGACGTCGCGGTCGCGCACGGCGCCGAGCAGGCGGCGACCGTGGCCGACCACGAATGCGGCGGAGGTCTGGAGGTCGCGCATGGTGCGCATCGCGGCACGCGGGCCGCCCGCGACGGTGACCAGCGCGCGGGCCGGCTCCATCACGCTCGCGGCCGTGAGCACGCGGGCGCGGTCGACGTCCTGCACGAAGCTGGCGACGTAGTCGTTCGCGGGGTCGGTGAGGATCTCCTCCGGCGTCCCGGTCTGGACGATCCGGCCGTCCCGCATCACGGCGATCCGGTCGCCGAGGAACATCGCCTCGTTGAGGTCGTGGGTGATGAACACGATGGTCTTCCCGAGCGTGCTCTGCAGTTCGAGCAGCTGCTCCTGCATCTCGCGGCGGATCAGCGGGTCGAGCGCCGAGAAGGCCTCGTCCATCAGCAGCACATCGGTGTCCGCCGCCAGGGCGCGACCGAGTCCGACGCGCTGCTGCATCCCGCCGGAGAGCTCGCTCGGGAATGCGTCGCCCCAGCCGCCGAGGCCGACGAGCTCCAGCACCTCGGCCGCGCGCTCCCGGCGCTCGGCGGCCGGAATCCCGCGCACCTCCAGCCCGTAGGCGATGTTGTCGAGCACCGTCCGGTGCGGCAGCAGGGCGAAGTGCTGGAACACCATCGAGATGTGCTGCTGCCGGACCGCGCGGAGCTTCGCGGCGGGGAGGCCGGTGATCGTCGTGCCCATGACCTCCACCTCGCCCGCGGTGGGCTCCAGCAGGCCGTTCAGCAGCCGGATGAGGGTGGACTTGCCCGAGCCGGACAGGCCCATCACGACGAAGATCTCGCCGCGCCGGACGGTCAGGCCGGCGTCGATGACCGCGGCCGTCCCGAGCCCGGTGACCTCGCTCCGGGCCGCGCCATGCCGGAGCCGGCGGACGGCCTCCTGGGGCTTGCGTCCGAAGACTTTGAAGATGTTCCTCGCCTCGACGGCGATCGTGTTGCTCAACGTGCTCTCTCCGCGGTGCGCGCTCGCGTCTGGTGACTGCGCGCACTCTGGTCGCGCCCGGGCCGACGGCGTGCGGCGACGGCAGCACGACTCGAGCGCGGGCCTTCCGCGCGAATCGCCGTCGCTGGCGCGACCATCGGGGTGCGCCCACGCCAGCCGACCGTACGATCCGTGAGCGGGGCCACCGGTGCGGCCGCACGGCCCGGGATCGCGGGCTGGTTCACCTCCGGCTCGCCGTGCTTTCGGCACCCCGGGGCGCCTTCGACGCTATCAGTGCCTTCGCCGCGTCCGCCAATCGAGGACAGGTGAAACCGTGCCGCCACGCCCGGCGACTACCGCGGATCGCGCGATTCCGGCAGAGTGAGCGCATGGCGAATAGCACTGGCGATCACTCCTGGCAGCGTGTCCCCATCGAGCCGCAGAGCGTGGACGCCCCGCTCTCGCGCGCCGCCGTCTTCCTCGTCGTCACGGTCGCGGACTCCCCCGACGCCGTCGCGGCCGCGCGGGACGTCGTGTCGGGCATCTCCGACCTGGTGAAGACGGTCGGCTTCCGGGATCTGAGCGCGCACCTGTCGTGCAACATCGGCATCGGCGCCGAGTTCTGGGGCAGGCTGACCGACGCCGCACCGCCGAAGGAGCTGCGCCCGTTCCGCGAGATCCGCGGCGCCGTCCACACGGCCGTCGCCACGCCGGGCGACCTGCTCTTCCACATCCGGGCCGAGCGCAGCGACTTCTGCTTCGAGTTCGAGCGGCAGCTGCTGGACGCGCTCGGCGACGCCGCGACGGTGGTGGACGAGGTCGTGGGCTTCCGCTACTTCGACGCCCGCGACCTCCTGGGCTTCGTGGACGGCACGGCGAACCCGACCGGCGGCGACATGGCGGCCGCCGCGATCGTCGGCGACGAGGACCCGGCGTACGCCGGAGGCAGCTACATCGTCATCCAGAAGTACCTGCACGATCTAGGAGCGTGGGGCCGCCTCCCGGTGTCGTCGCAGGAGGACGTCATCGGCCGCACGAAGGTCGAGAACATCGAGCTCGAGGACGTCGAGCACGGCCAGAAGGCGCACAAGACGCTCACCACGATCACCGACGAGGACGGCGTCGAGCACGACATCCTGCGCGACAACATGCCGTTCGGCCGGCCGGGCCACGGCGAGTTCGGCACCTACTTCATCGGCTACTCGCGCGGGCTCTGGGTGATCGAGCGGATGCTGGAGCGGATGTTCATCGGCGACCCGCCCGGCAGCCACGACCGCATCCTCGACTTCTCGACGGCCGTCACCGGGACGACGTTCTTCGCCCCCACCCGCGGTTTCCTGGAGGGCCTCGGCGACTGACTGGCCGTCGGGTGACGGCACGGGTGACGGCGAGGGTGAGGGCCGTGTGACGCTGCGTGACGTGCGCGAGCGCAACAGGTCGTCATGTTCCTGGCGACCGGTGGCGGCGGCGAGGTACAAAAGGCCATCATGTCGCGCATCTTCACGAGCAAGTTCAACCCGGGCCGCGCGCGCTGGGAGCTGGTGGTCAGCCCGCGCGGCGACGTCTACGCGTTCCCGCTGACCCTCCCGATCGCGCAGCGGCAGGCGCTCGGCGGCCACAAGCGCTACCTGGTGGGCAAGGTGCGCAAGCAGCAGGAGACCTGGACGGCCGCGGGCCCCTCCGGACTCGTCTACGGCACGACCTTCCAGACGCTGCCCTCGGCTCTGGAGGCCATCGCCGACGAGGCCGACCTCGCACCGGTGCCCTAGCGCCCTCGGCGGCTCACGCCGACTTGAGGAGGGCGTCCTCCAGGGCGACCCAGGGCAGCATGGCGCACTTCACGCGCGTCACGTAGCGCGAGACCCCGGCGAGGGCGACCGCGTCGCCCAGCACCTCCTCGTCGCCCTCGAGCGCGCCCTTCGACTGCATGAGCTCGCGGAAGGCCGCGATGGACGCCGCGAGCTCGGCGCGGTCGACGTCGTGCACCAGGTCGCTCAGCAGGGAGGCCGACGCGGTCGAGATCGAGCAGCCGTGGCCCTCCCAGCTGATGGCGTGGATGCGGCCGTCCGCGGCCGGGTGCACACCGACCGTGACCTCGTCCCCGCAGGTCGGGTTGTACTGGTGCGAGCTCGCCGCGGCGTCCTGGCGCAGGCCGTAGCCGTGCTTCTCGCGCGCGTGGTCGAGGATCACCTGCTGGTACAGGTTCTGCAGATCGGTCATCGGTCGACACCTAAGAAGAAGTCCTGGGCGTCCGTGACGGCCGCGACAGCGGCGTCCACCTCGTCCGCCGTGTTGTAGAGGTAGGCGCTGATCCGCGTGGAGGCCGTGACCCCGAACCGCCGGTGCACCGGTTGCGCGCAGTGGTGCCCGACGCGCACCGCGATGCCGCGGTCGTCGAGGAACTGGCCGACGTCGTGCGCGTGGATGCCGTCCACGACGAAGCTCGCGAGGCCGACCCGCTCGACCTCGGCGCCGGGGCCGAGGACCCGCACGCCGGGGATGGCCGCGAGCCCGGCGAGCATGCGCGCACCCAGCTCGGCCTCGTGGGCCTCGATCGCCGGCATCCCGACCGCGTCGAGGTAGTCGACCGCTGCGGCCAGCGCGACCGCCTGCGACACGCGCTGGGTGCCGGCCTCGAAGCGCTGCGGCGCGGGCAGGTACTCGGCGTGGTCGAGCGTCACGGTGGTGATCATGGAGCCGCCGGTCAGGAACGGCGGCAGCGCGTCGAGCAGCTCGGTGCGGCCGTAGAGCCCGCCGACACCGGTCGGGCCGAGCATCTTGTGCCCGGAGAACACGGCGAAGTCGACGTCCAGCGCGGGGAGATCGACGGCGAGGTGCGGGACGGACTGGCACGCGTCCAGCACGGCGAGCGCGCCGTGGGCGTGCGCCAGGGCGACGAGCTCGGCGACGGGGTTGATCGCGCCGAGCACGTTGGACACGTGCGTGAAGGCGACCACCTTGGTGCGCGGCCCGATCAGCTCCGCGGCCTGGTCGAGGCGCAGCAGCCCGTCGTCGGTCAGCCCGATGACACGCAGCGTCGCCCCGGTGCGCGCGGCGAGCTCCTGCCACGGGATGAGGTTGGCGTGGTGCTCGGCCTCGGTGACCACGAGCTCGTCGCCCGGTCCGACGCGGAAGCGCTCGGCGGCGGCCCCGCCGCGGCCGGCGGACGCGTTCGACATCCCGTAGGCGAGGAGGTTGAGACCCTCGGTGGCGTTCGACGTCCAGACCAGCTGCTCGGGCCGGGCGCCGACGAAGCGCGCGACGCGGGCGCGGGCGTCCTCGAACAGCTCGGTGGCCTCCCCGGCGACGGTGTGGGCGCCCCGGTGCACGGCGGAGGTGTACCGCTCCGCGAAGTCGCGTTCGGCGTCCAGGACCTGCCGGGGCTTCTGCGACGTGGCGCCGGAGTCCAGATAGACGAAGGGGTGCCCGTTCACCTCTCGGGAGAGGATCGGGAAGTCCGAGCGGAGCCGGACCGGGTCGAGGGTGTCGGTGCGCATACTGTGCCTAACGCTACCGGGCTTCGCTGCAATCCCGCCGAGCGTGACGGACCGCGCGCGACCGCTCTCGTGGTGCCCGCGCGACGCCCCGCGTGACGACCGGGGGTCGCCGCTAGGCTCGGATCATGGTCGAACGGACGAACGGCTCCCCGTGGTTCTTCATCGGCGGCGTCCTGCTCGTCGTGGTCGGGCTCGCCGGGCCGCTCCTGGTCGACGCGGCGACCGGCGGGGTGCAGTGGCTGATCCGCGGCGTGGGGGTGCTCGTCGCGATCGGCGGCGGCGTGCTGATCGGGTTCGGACTGCGCAGACGCCGCGGGCGCTGACGGACCTGCTAGCCTGACCACGCGCACCCGGGATTCTCGCCCGGGGCCGGCATCGGGGGTCGATGCGGCAGCGCGCGGCTCATGGGGGGAACATGAATCGACGTCAGGCCGTGCTGGCCGCCGTCTTGCTGTCGGTGGTCGGCGCAGCCCTGCTCGGTTTCGGCTCGGCGGCGGTGCTCGACGCGCTGACGGGCACGGCCCAGCACCAGCCGTCCGGAGTCCACCAGACTTCCGGGCACCAGACCCCGGGCGGAGACCTGTCGCCGTAGCGGTTCCTACTCCGTCGCCGCGTCCGCGGCCACGCGCGCCAGGTCGCGCAGCTCGACCAGGCGTCTCGCCGCGCCGCCGCGCCCGCCGCGGACGGCGATGTGCTGCCGGGCCGGCGGTGTGAACGCGGCGTCCAGCGCATAGGTGACCATCAGGAGGTAGAACCGGAGCAGCCGGGACGCGTCCGCCCGCAACGGCTCCTGCGCCGGCTCGCACGGCATCCCGTCGACCCAGCGCGACAGCCGGGTGAAGGCGATCCGCAGCCGCAGCCCTTGCCGTGCCTCCACCGCGCCCAGGCGGCGGTCGGCCGGCCGGATCCCCACGGGGTGGCCCGGCTCCCCCGCCACGGCGCACCGTTCGAGGAGGCTCTCGGCCGCGGGCAGGTGCGTGACCGCCTCCTCCAGCACGGCCAGCAGGGTCAGCGCGCTCAGGCCGTCCTCGGGGAGCGCCGCCGGGTCGTAGCCGGGGCCGCGCGTGCGAGCGAACCACCCCATCGGGCGCCTCCCTCCTGCGCCTCCCGCCGGTGCTGACCTGCCGAAGTGCTCCGATTGTACGCTCGCGCATACCCCCGCGCGCTGCCTGGATCAAGTGTCTTCCGCCTCGGCCGGGACGCGGCTACTGTCCCCTCCGGCAGTTCTGACGACACGCCCGCCGTGCGGCGGGTGAGAGTGGAGGAGGCACCAGATGACGGACCGAAAGCCCCCAGCGGACGAACCGACGGAGAGTCGGGCCTATGCCCCCGAGACCCGGGCGTACGACACCCCTCCGGATGGAGCGGAGGCCTACGACACGACGGCGGCCGCGCCGGCCGTGGGCGCGCATCGTGCGGCGGGCGAGCCCGTCACCGCGGCCCCGGTGGCCGCGCGGCCCGCCGCAGCCGACGGCTCCCTCGACGAGGAGCCGGTCGACGAGTACCCGCGCGCGGCCCGCTACCCCGGCGACGGCCGTGAGGAGACGGATGAGGCCGTCCTGGTCGACGGCAACCGCACCCTGCGCGAGAACGTGGTGGCCCGCGAGCGCAGCGAGTTCGGCGGCATGAAGTTCGGCGCCGCGTTCTTCGGTTGGCTCACCGCGACCGGGATGGCGGTCCTCCTGACGGCCCTTGTGGCCGCCGCGGGCGCGGCCGTCGGGCTCGGGGCGACCGGCGGCAGCAGCGACGCCGCCGCGAACGCCGCGGACAAGAACGCCGCGACGATCGGCATCGCGGGCGCGATCGCGATCGTCGTGATCACGTTCGTCGCCTACTACTGCGGCGGCTACGTCGCCGGCCGGATGGCCCGTTTCGACGGCGCCCGCCAGGGCCTGGCGGTCTGGATCTGGGCGATCATCATCGCGATCGTCGTCGCGGTGCTGACGCTCATCCTCGGCGCCCAGTACAACATCCTGAGCAGCATCAACGGCTTCCCGCGCATCCCGCTCGATGAGGGCAGCGTCACCCTGACCGGCATCATCACCGCGGTGGCCGTGGCGATCGTCAGCCTTGCCGGCGCGGTGCTCGGCGGCGTGGCCGGGATGCGGTACCACCGGCGCGTGGACCGGGTCGGGCTGGGGAGCTAGCAGGGCGCCCCGAACAGAAAGAAGTGCGGCCGGTCTCACCCCGTCCTATGGATGAGATCGGCCGCACCGTCACCCGCATCATGGAGTGACCTTCGAGGTGCGGAACCCCCGTGCCGCTATCCCGGTCGAATGATTCTGCCTCGCCGCGGTTACCGGCAGGTGAACATCAGCCGGGGACTGACTCGGAAAAACCGGTCTGGTGAGACAACAAAACCCCGGCGATTCTCACCGGGGTCTCGACGTATTCTTACTGCTGGGGTACCTGGACTCGAACCAAGAACAACTGAACCAGAATCAGCCGTGTTGCCAATTACACCATACCCCAAGGGCTTCGGGCCGTGACCCGGGCACGAGATACAACGATAGCCTATGCTCCGGCGCTTCCACAAAACGCGGGGAGGGCCGGGCGAGCCGTCGGCGGCGCGGAGCTCAGAGCACCGCGCGCTCATCCACCGTTATCCCGATGAGGTCGCGGTTGACCGCCGCCGCGACGACCGCTCCCGACCCCGCGGCGACGATGAGCTGCTGCGGTCCGGGGGCAGTGGTCTCCCCCGCCGCGTACACGCCGGGAAGCGACGTGCGTCCGTGCGCGTCCGTGACGAGGTAGCCGTCGGAGTCCCGGTCGAGGTCGAGTGCGTCCGCGAACGACAGCGCCGGAGCCCACAGCGGACGCACGAACCCGCCCGCCCGCGGCACCACCGTGCCGTCCGTGAGCCGGACCCCGGTCATGGCGCCCTTCTCCCCCACGACGTCCTCGATCGGCCGGCGCTCGACGGCGACGCCGAGTCGCGCGAGCGCGCGTTCCTCGTCGTCCCCGATCGGGGCGACGCCGTTGGTGAAGACGATCAGGTCGTCCGTCCACTGGGTGAGCAGCAGCGCCCGCTCGGCCAGGTCGGCCGTCTCGCCGATCAGCGCGAGCGGTTCGCCGGCCTTCTCGAAGCCGTCGCACTCCAGGCAGCTGTGCAGCTGCGTTCCGTAGAAGGCGCGGAGGCTCGGGAGGGCGGGCATCGTCTCCGTCACGCCGGTCGCGATGACGACGGTCGCTGCCATGGCGTCCACATCGGCGCCGCCGCGCACGCCCGTCCCGAGCACCCGGAAGCCGTCCGCGGCCACGGTCACCGAGGCCACCTGCGCGAACACCACCTCGGCGTTCTCGTACCCGGAGACCTCCTCGCGGCCGAGCCGGCGCAGCTCCGCGGGGGGCACGCCGTCGCGGCTCAGGAAGCCGTGCGCCTGCAGCGTCGCCGCGTGCCGGGGCCGGTTGCCGTCGACCACGAGCACGCGGCGGCGCGCACGGGCGAGGTTCAGCGCGGCGCTGAGGCCGGCCGGGCCGCCCCCGACGACGATGACTTCGACGCTGGCCGCCACCGGTCCGCCTAGCCGGTCACCAGCGATGCCGACAGCCCGTCGAGGCGGGCGAGCGACTCGGCCTTGCCCAGGATCCCCATCGACTCGAACAGCGGCGGGGAGACCCGCCGGCCCGAGATCGCGACGCGCAGCGGTCCGAAGGCGACGCGCGGCTTGAGCCCGAGAGCCTCCACCAGGGCGTCGCGGAGGGCGGCCTCGATCGTCTCGTGCGTCCAGTCGGACTCCGGGACGACCTCCAGGGCTCCGAGCGACGCGGCGAGCACCTCACCGGCGTTCTCCGGCAGCGAGGCGCGGGCGTCGGCCTCGACCGTCAGCGACGCGGCGTCGGTGAACAGGAAGCCGAGCATCCCCGGCGTCTCGCCGAGCAGCTGCACGCGCTCCTGGACGAGCGGCGCGGCCTCCGCGAGCACCGCGCGCTGGGCGTCGGTCAGCGGCTCGGTCAGCACGCCGGCCGCGACCAGGTACGGGATGGTGCGCTCGGCGAAGTCGCCCACCTCCAGCAGGCGGATGTGGTCGCCGTTGATCGACTCGGCCTTCTTCTCGTCGAAGCGGGCCGGATTGGGGTTCACGTCGGCGACGTCGAATGCCGCGACCAGCTCGTCGATCGAGAACACGTCGCGGTCGTGGGTCAGCGACCAGCCGAGGAGCGCCAGGTAGTTGACCAGGCCCTCCGGGATGAACCCGTTGTCGCGGTGCAGAAAGAGGTTGGACTGCGGGTCGCGCTTGGAGAGCTTCTTGTTGCCCTCGCCCATCACGTACGGCAGGTGACCGAAGCGCGGGACGAACGTGGTCACCCCGGCGTCGATGAGCGCGTGGTAGAGCGCGATCTGGCGCGGGGTGGACGACAGCAGGTCCTCGCCGCGGAGCACGTGCGTCACACCCATGAGCGCGTCGTCGACCGGGTTCACGAACGTGTAGAGCGGGTGGCCGTTCGGCCTCACGACGACGAAGTCGCTGAACGAGCCGGCTGGGAAGGTGATCTCGCCGCGGACCACGTCGTCGAAGCTCAGGTCGTCGTCCGGCACGCGCAGGCGCAGCGCCGGCTCGCGGCCCTCGGCACGGTAGGCGGCCTTCTGCTCGTCGCTGAGGTCGCGCTCGAAGTTGTCGTAGCCGAGCTTGGGGTCGCGGCCGAGCGAGACGTTGCGCGCCTCGATCTCCTCGCCGGTGGCGAAACTCTCGTAGATGTGGCCGGAGGCCTTCAGCCGCTCGATCAGCTCGCGGTAGATGTCGTAGCGCTGCGACTGCCGGTACGGCTCGTTCGGGCCGCCGACGTCGATGCCCTCGTCCCAGTCGAGACGGAGCCAGCGCAGCGCGTCGACGATCATCGCGTACGACTCCTCGCTGTCGCGCGCCGCGTCGGTGTCCTCGATGCGGAAGATCAGCTTGCCGCCGGTGTGCCGCGCGTACGCCCAGTTGAACAGGGCGGTGCGGATCAGGCCGACGTGCGGGGTGCCGGTGGGCGACGGGCAGAACCGGACGCGGACGTCCGCGCCGGTCGCGGTCGAGAAGGGGTGCGGATCGTTGTCAGACATCGCTTGAAATCCTACTTGGGAGTGCGTACCGGATTCACCAGCGAGCCCACGCCTTCGACCTCCACCTCCACGGTGTCGCCTGCGACGATCGGGCCCACGCCGGCCGGCGTCCCGGTCAGGATGACATCGCCCGGCAGCAGCGTGAAGACGCTCGACGCGTACGCGATGATCGACGGGATGTCGTGGACCATCTCGGAGATGCGCGCCTCCTGCTTGAGCTCGCCGTTGACCCGGGTGCGCAGGAACGCCTCCGGGTCCAGCTCGGTCTCGATCACCGGGCCGAGCGGGCAGAAGGTGTCGAAGCCCTTCGCGCGCGTCCACTGGCCATCCGACTTCTGGAGGTCGCGGGCGGTCACGTCGTTCGCGACGGTGTAGCCGAAGATGTGCTCGGCCGCCTTCTCGGGCGCGACGTGCCGGGCGATCTTGCCGATCACCACGGCCAGCTCGCCCTCGTAGTCGACCTGCTTCGACTGCGGCGGCAGCAGGATGGCGTCGCCGAGACCGATGACGGCCGTGTTCGGCTTGAGGAACAGCAGCGGCTCGCCCGGCGCCTCGCCACCCATCTCGGCGGCGTGCTCGCGGTAGTTCTTGCCGACGGCGACGACCTTCGAGCGCGGGATGACCGGGGCGAGCAGCGAGCCCACCTGGCCGAGCGGCACGCGCTCCCCCGTCGTGTCGAAGCCGGAGAACAGCGGGTCGCCGGCGAGGACGACGAGGGCGTCGTCGTCGACGATGCCGTAGTCGATGACCGGGGACTGCTCGTTGGGACGCGTGTGGCTGAACCGTGCGATCTTCACGCGTTCGAGCCTAGCGCCGTGACGATCCGGGCGATGGCCGGGGTCGCCAGGCCGTGCCTGGCGCCGACACGCAACAGCGCCCCGCCGATCGCGTCCAGCTCGTTCGGGTGGCCGTCGGCGAGATCCTCCTGCAGGGAGGTGCGCATCCCGCCCGGCACGCTGTGCAGTGCCCGGACCAGGTCGAGCGGCGAGGTCGGCACGCCCTCCGCGGTCGAGCACGCGACGATCTCGGACACGACCGCCTCGGTCAGCTCCGGGTCCTCGCTCAGCGCGGGCCCCGCCGACTGTCGCCAGTAGGAGGTGAGCAGCGCGAGCGCCGACAGCAGCCGGAACTTCGCCCACAGCACCTGGGCCTCCGTGCCGCCCACCCGCACCCGCGGGCCGGCGTCTGCGAGCGCCCGGATGGATGCGAAGCCGGCGGCGTCCTCCGGAGCCTCGATGTTCACGAAGGGGCTGCGGTGGTCGATCACCGTGGTGGAGGCGCGCAGCGCGGACACCGCGACGGACGCGCCGGCGACCGGCACGCCGGGCAGCGCCTCCCGCAACGGCCCCATGTGCTCGACGCCGTTGAGGAAGGACACCAGCTCGCTCGGCTGCGCGGCGGCGATGCCGGGGAGGACGTCCTCCAGTCCGTACGCCTTGGTCGCCAGGATCACGCTCGCGCCGGTCGGCACCTCGGTCGCTGCGGAGACGCGCTCGACGCCGTCGCCGAAGCTGGCGCTGCGCACCTCGATGCCGTTCGCGCGGATGGCCGCGACGGTCGCCGGGCGGCCGACCGCGACCACGTCATGCCCGGCGCGGCTCAGCAGCCAGGCGAACAGGCCGCCGACTGCGCCGGGGCCGACGACGGCGAACACGGGTGCAGGTGCGGGGGCGTTGACGGGATCGGCAGCGGTCATGGCTCGATCGTAGCCAGCGCGGGGGCCGCGGACGGCCCCGGGTCCGGCCTACGACTCTCGAAGGGCCTCCCCCGGAAGGACTCCGTAGGCCGCTCGATACCGGGCGGCGAAGCGACCGAGGTTGGCGAACCCCCAGCGCGCCGCGATGGCCGAGACCGTCGCGGTCTCCGGATCGGCGCGCCGGAGCTCCTGGTGCGCGTTCTCCAGGCGCACCCGGGCGAGGTAGGCGAGCGGGGTCGAGCCGGAGTGCTCCCGGAACCCGCGCTGCAGGGTGCGCGCGCTGGCGCCGACGGCCGCGGCCACGTCGGGGACGGTGATGGGCATCCCGGCGTTGTCCTCGATGAACTCCATCGCCCGCCGGATCACGGCGGGCACGACCGGGGCGGTGTCCTGTTCGAGCGCGGCCCGATAGCGGTGCTCGGTCGCGAGGAGCAGGCCGGTCATGATCATGGCGGCGACGTGCGCCGACAGCAGCGGGTTGCCCGCCAGCCCGTCGGGGCCTCCGGCCGAGCCGTAGAGCGCGCGCACCATCCGCCACCATTCGGCGGCCCGGCCCGTTCTGAGGTCCAGCAGCGGCGAGAAGTCGATCGGACCGGCCACGTCGTCGTTGATGATCCGGCCGAGTTCCCGCTCCAGAGTCAGCCGGTCGATCCGGACCATCGTCAGCCGATCGTGCGGCATCTCGAAGCCGGTGATGGCCGACTGCGCGTCCGGGCCCGCGACCGCCGCGAACTCCGGGGTGGCGGTGACCTCGCGCCGGCCGGTCCGCACGTTCAGGAGGCCGACGCTCGGCGCGCTGATCCCGTACGCGTCGCTGTGCGAGCGCATCTCGACGTCGACCTTGCCGCCGTACGACAGCCGCGCCAGGCGGACGCTGCCGATCCGGAAGCCGGAGACCTCCCAGGCGAACGGGACATCGGCACGGGCCGGCGTCACCCGGTGGTCGTAGGACAACAGCCGGGACGAGATCTCGACGGCTTCGTCGACATCGGCCGACCGGAAGGTCTGAAATCCCGACGCGCTCACGGATGCGCTCACGGCTCGATCGTAGCCAGCGTTCAGAGCGTCGACAGCCCCCAGGGCGCCCCGTCGAGCGCGAGCAGCGCGTCCGCCGTCGCGGCGATCGCCGGGACCGCGTCGGAGCCGGTCGCGGCGACCAGGTTGATGGTGCGGTGGTCGCGGTTCGCCGTCGGCCGCAGCACGACGCCCTCCACCGCTCCCGCGGAGCCCACCGCGAGAGCAGGCAGCAGCGCGACGCCCACCCCCTCGGCGACCATCCGCAGGACGGCGATGAAGTTGTCGGTCTCGTAGGCGATCCGCGGCGCGTAGCCGCAGGCGTCGGTGAGCTCCAGCAGGTGGCCGCGGCAGCGCGGGCAGCCGCCGATCCAGGAGGCCGACGCCAGCTCGGCGAGGTCGACGCGCTTTCCGGCGGCGAGCGGATGGTCGGCGCGGAGGGCGACCAGCATCTCGTCCTTCCAGAGCGGTACGACGGCGAGCCCGCGTGCGCTCTCCCGATGCGGGTCGACGCGGTCGCCCGGGTAGCTGAACGTGATCGCCAGGTCGGCGGTCTGGCTCCGGACGGCCGCCACCGCCTCGGGCGGCTCGGCTTCGAGATAGGTGATCCGCACGCCCGGATGCTCGGCCTCCATCGTGTTGAGCAGCCGCGGGACGAGGGAGGACGACGCCGACGGGAAGCCGGCCAGCCGGACTCTTCCGGTGCGGAGCCCGCGGAGGTCGGCGAGCTCCCCCGCCGCCGCGTCGAGCGCTGTCGTCACCGCGCGCGCGTGCCGGGCGAGCACCCGGCCGGCCTCGGTGAGTCGCACGCCACGGCCGGCGCGGGCGACCAGCGGCATCCCGATCCGGCCCTCCAGGCGGCGCAGGTGCTGGCTGATCGCGGGCTGGCTGTAGCCGAGCGCTTCGGCGGCGCGGGTGATCGAGCCGTGGTCGGCGATCGCGCGCACCACGCGGAGGCTGTGGGAGTCGAGGTCGTCGAGCAGCATGGCTGAATCATAACGCCGCGTGATGGAATCGATTCGACACCTGTTCTGGTGTGATGTGTGAGGGTCGCTCAGGCTGAGAACATGCCCGAATCCCGCACTGCGTCCGCCGTCTCGTACTCCGACGCCTTCGCCGCCGGCGCCGGCTATCTGGCCGCCTGCACGCAGGGGCTGCCGACCCGCGCGACGGTCGACGCGAGCCGTGCCGACCTCGAGCGCTGGGCCCGCGGGGAGGCCGCTCCCGGCGACTACGACGAGGCGATCGCCCGGTCCCGGCACGCCTTCGCCCGGATCGCCGGCGTGCAGGTCGAGGACATCGCGATCGGTTCGCAGGTCTCGGTGTTCGCCGCGCTGATCGCGGCCTCCGCACCGGACGGCGCCGTCGTCGTGTGCGCGGACGGCGACTTCGCGTCGATGGTCGCGCCGTTCCACGCGCAGGCGCACCGCGGCGTGCGGGTGCGGGAGGTGGCGCTCGCCGACCTCCCCGCCGCCGTCGGGGAGGACACCTGGCTCGTCGCGTTCTCCCTGGTGCAGTCGGCGACGGGCGAGCACGCGGACGCCGACGCGATCCTCGCGGCGTGCGCGCGGACGGGAACGCTCAGCTTCGCCGACCTCACCCAGGCGCTGGGCTGGCTCCCGGTGGACGCGTCCCGGTTCGACGTCACGGTCACGCACGCGTACAAGTGGCTGTGCGCTCCGCGCGGGAGCGCCTTCCTCACCGTCCGACCCGAGCTGCGCGACCTGATCCGGCCGGTGCACGCGGGCTGGTTCGCGGGCGAGGACCCGTGGAGCTCGTGCTACGGACCGCTCGTCGCGCCCGCCGCGTCGGCCCGCCGCTTCGACGTCTCCCCCGCGTGGCCGGTCTGGCCGGGCACCGCCGCCGCCCTGGAGTTCTTCGCGTCACTGGATGCGCAGGCTGTGCACGCGCACGCCACGGGGCTCGGCGACCGGCTCGCGGACGCGCTGGGGCTCGTGGACGCCTCCGGCGCTCCCGTGCGCGGGCGCGCCATCCTGAGCTGGCCGGATCCCGGCGGCGCGGACCTCGCCGCGCTCACCGCCGCTGGCCTGCGCGCCTCCGGCCGGGCCGGACGCGCCCGCGTCGCCTTCCACCTCTGGAACACGGACGACGACGTCACCCGGGTCCTCAGCGCGCTCCAGACGTGACCAATCGCGGAAATCCAGGGTCGGACTCCCGCGATTAGTCACGTCTCAGGGTTGGGTCAGGCGTCGAGTCGCATCATCCAGTTGTGGCGGTCGCGCTCGCGGCCGTGCTGGATGTCCGTGAGCTCCTTGCGCAGGGCCATGGTCAGCTCGCCGGGGGGCGCGGTGATGTCGCCGACCGTGAACGTGTCGGACTTCAGCTCGCCGATCGGCGTGATGACCGCGGCGGTGCCGCAGGCGAAGACCTCCACGATGTCGCCGGACTCCACCCCGTCCCGCCACTCGTCGATGGTCACCCGGCGGCGCTCCACGGTGTGGCCGCGGTCGCGCGCGAGCTGCAGCACCGAGTCGAGGGTGATGCCCTCCAGGATGCTGTCCGACTCGGGGGTGACGAGCGTGCCGTCCTTGTAGACCAGCACCACGTTCATCCCGCCGAGCTCCTCGAGGTACTTCCCCTCGACCGAGTCGAGGAAGAGCACCTGTGCGCAGCCGTGCTCGTAGGCCTCCGCCTGCGGGAGCAGGCTCGACGCGTAGTTGCCGCCGGTCTTCGCCGCGCCCGTGCCGCCCTTGCCCGCACGCGACCAGTGGTCGGACAGCCAGATGGAGACCGGGGCGACACCGCTCGGGAAGTACGCTCCGGCGGGGCTCGCGATCAGGTAGAAGGCGACCTTGTTCGCCGGCCGCACGCCGAGGAAGGCCTCCTTGGCGAACATGAACGGGCGCAGGTAGAGGCTGGTCTCCTCGCGCCCCGGCACCCAGTCGCCGTCGACGGCGATCAGCTGCTTGAGCGAGTCGAGGAAGTGCTCCACAGGCAGCTCCGGCAGCGCGAGGCGGTAGGCGGAGCGCTGCATGCGGGCCGCGTTCGCCTCAGGCCGGAAGCTCCAGATCGAGCCGTCCGCGTGCCGGTAGGCCTTGAGTCCCTCGAAGATCTCCTGCGCGTAGTGCAGCACGGCGGCCGACGGATCGAGCTGGATCGGGCCGTACGGGGAGACCCGCGGCCGGTGCCAGCCGCCCTTGGCCGACCAGCACAGGTCGACCATGTGGTCGGTGAAGTGGTTGCCGAAGCCGGGGTTCGCGAGGATCTCCTCACGCTCGGCGGCGCTGCGCGCCGACTCGTTGCGCGTGACGTTCCAGAGGAGCCCGGCGGTCTCGGTGGGGCCGGAGGTGAGGTTGATGCTGGTGGAGGTCATTGAGTGTCCTTTGTGCGATGCGTCAATTCTGCGCCACGCGGGCCGCGATCGCGTCGCCGATCTCGGAAGTCGTGCGCGCGGCGCCGCTGCGGGCGGCGAGGTCGGACGTCACCGCCTGCTCGACCCGCTCGGCGAGCTCTCGGGCGCCGAGGTGGCGGAGGAGGAGCGCGACGGACAGGATCGCGGCGGTGGGGTCTGCCTTCTGCTGGCCGGCGATGTCGGGGGCCGATCCGTGAACCGGTTCGAACATGCTCGGGAATTCGCCCGCGGGGTTGATGTTGCCCGAGGCGGCCAGTCCGATGCCGCCGCTGATCGCGGCCGCGAGGTCGGTGAGGATGTCGCCGAAGAGGTTGTCCGTGACGATCACATCGAATCTAGCAGGATCCGTGACCAGGAAGATGGTCGCCGCGTCGACGTGCAGGTAGTCGACCGCGACCTCCGGGTGCTCGGCGGCCACGGCGTCCATGATCCGCTTCCACAGCCCGCCCGCGAAGGTGAGCACGTTGGTCTTGTGCACCAGGGTGAGCTTGTTGCGCCGCTGCCCGGCCTGCTCGAAGGCGTAGCGCACGACACGCTCCACGCCGTACGCGGTGTTCACCGACACCTCGTTCGCGATCTCGTGCGGCGTACCCTGGCGGATCGCGCCGCCGTTGCCGACGTAGGGACCCTCCGTACCCTCGCGGACGACGACGAAGTCGACGTCGCCCGGGTTCGCCAGCGGGCTCGCGATGCCGGGGAACAGGGTCGTCGGGCGCAGGTTGGCGTAGTGGTCGAGCGAGAACCGCAGCTTCAGCAGCAGCCCGCGCTCGATGTTCGCGCCGGCGAGCCGCGGGTCGCCCGGTCTGCCGCCGACCGCTCCGAGCAGGATGGCGTCGTGGCCCGCGATGGCGGCGAGGTCGTCGTCGGTGAGCACGTCGCCCGTCGCCAGGTAGCGGTCGGCGCCGAGCGAGAAGTGCGTCTTCTCGAACGCGAGGTCGCCGCCCGCCGTGACGGCGTCGAGAACTTTGACCGCCTCCGCGATCACCTCCGGACCGATTCCGTCCCCGGGGATGACGGCGAGTTGGACGGTTCTGCTCATGACGCTCCTGCACTGATCGGTGGGCGGACGGTTCCCCTACACACTATCGCCGCGCCGACCCCTTCCACGCCCGCTCAGCCGCGTACGCGTCGCAGCGTGACGACCGCCAGCACGGCGGCCGTGAGCATCAGGGCAGCGCCGATGGAGGCCGTCAGCGCGATGCCGCTGTCGAACGCGTGGCGCGCCGACGCCAGGAGCTCCGCCGCAGCCGCGCTCGGCAGGCCGCCGGCGACCGTGACCGCGCCGCCGAGGGTGTCGGCGGCCGCCGTCGCGTCGGCCGGGCTCAGCCCGGACGGCAGCACGATCGCGGCACGGTACGACGCGATGATGATGCTGCCGAGCGTCGCGGTGCCGAGCACCGCGCCGAGCTCGTACGCCGTCTCCGACACCGCCGACGCGGCGCCGGCCTTGTCGGCCGGGGCGGTGGAGACGATGAGCTCGTTCGAGACGGTCTCCGCCGCGCCGATCCCGGCGCCGAGGAGCACGAACGCCGCGAGCAGGACGCCCCACGACGCGTCACCGCCGCTCACGGCGACCAGCAGGTAGCCCGTGGCCGACACGCACAGGCCGCCAGCGATCACCAGTCCCGGCCGCAGCCGCCGCGCCACCGGCACGACCAGGAGGCCGGAGACGATCATGGTCGCCAGCCCGGGCAGCAGCACCATCCCGGCGCGCATCGGCGGCATCCCGAGCACGAGCTGGAGGTGCTGCGACACGAAGAACAGGAAGCCGACCAGCGCGACGACGCTGAGCAGGTTGATCAGCACCGCCCCGCTGAACGCGGCCCGCCGGAACAGCCGCATGTCGAGCATCGGGACCGGACGACGCAGCTGCCGCCGGACGAACAGCACTCCGGCGGACACCCCGATCAGTACGGCGAGCACCGGGACGAGCCCGATCCCGTGCACCGCCAACTCCTTGATGCCGTACACGATCGGCGCCATGGTCACCAGAGACAGCAGGATGGACACCACGTCCACCGGCCCCGGGGCCGGATCGCGCGACTCCCGCACCAGCAGCGGGGTGAGCACCAGCAGCGGGATGAGCACTGGCACGGCGAGCAGGAACACCGCGCCCCACCAGAACCGCTCGATCAGCAGCCCGCCGACGATCGGCCCCAGCGCGGAGCCCGCGGCGAAACCGGACGCCCAGACCGCGATCGCGACGCGGCGCTGCTCGCGGTCCTGGAAGATGCTGCGCAGCAGCGAGAGCGTGGAGGGCATGAGCATCGCGCCGAAGACGCCGAGCAGCGCCCGCGCACCGATCAGCAGCTCGGCGGTCGGAACGAACGCGGCAGCGGCCGAGACGGCGGCGAAGCCGGTGGCTCCGATGAGCAGGACCTTCCGGCGGCCGATGCGGTCGCCGAGGCTGCCCATCGCGACCAGGAGGCCGGCGAGCACGAGCGGGTAGACATCCACGATCCAGAGCAGCTGGGTGGAGGACGGCCGCAGCGCCTCGGTGATCGCGGGGAGGGCGAAGCCGAGGACGGTGTTGTCGACCGACACGAGCAGCACGGGGAGCATGAGGACCACCAGAGCCGCCCAGGCGCGCGCGCCGGCGCGGCCCGGCAGGGGCGGCACGGCCCTGCGCTCGGCGGCGGCCGGGGTGCGGTCGGGACGGATGGTCGAGGTCATGCGGATACTGTACCGTCCGGACGGTACAGTAGTCAATGCGCGGGAAGGGTGCGCGGGCGCGGATAGCATGGCCCCATGTCCTCCCCCGCCGCCCCTTCGCGCTCTGCCCGCGACCGCATCCTCGACGCGTTCGAGGACCTGCTCGCCGAGCAGAGCGAGCGCGCGGCGACGCTGGAGGCCGTGGCCGCGCGGGCCGGCGTGTCCAAGGGCGGCCTGCTCTACCACTTCGCGTCGAAGGACGCCCTGGTCGACGGCGTCCTGGAGCGGTTCGCGGCCGACCTCGCGGAGGACATCGAGCACATGCGCGCCGCGCCGGACGGGCCGGTCGCCTACTTCCTGCGCACGTCCATCCCGTCGGACACCCGCCTGGAGCGCGTGATCGTGGCGATCGCCCGGCTCGCGCAGGCGTCGGACGCCCGCGCCAGCGACGCGCTCGCCGACGCGCAACGGCAGTGGCTGAGCGAGCTGGAGGCCGTGGTCGGCGACCCGATGGTGGCCAGGACCATCATGCTGATCGGCGACGGGATGTACTACAACACCGCGCTGCTGCCCGCGGCGAACTCCGTGCTGCGCGACGAGACGGACGTCGAGGAGCTCATCGGGCTGGTCGGGCGACTCAGCGCGCGGGACTGAGCCGGCCTGCTACTCGCCGCCCGCCGCGAGCAGCCGCAGCAGCGACCGGCGCGTGCGGTCGTCGTCCGCCGCACCGATGGCGCGGCGCAGCTCCGCCTCCGACGCGGCGCGATCGCCCGCCAGCCGCAGCAGCTCGGCGCGCGCGGCGTGCGCCCTGGTCGCCAGCGGTCCAGCGAACAGGTCGGGCTCCGCGTCGAGGGCGGTGAGGGCGACCTCCGGCCCGGCGTCCGGACTGTGCCCGAGTGCGACCAGCCGGCCGAGCCGCGCCGTCGCGCTCGGCCAGACCCGCACCAGCCCGTCGTAGAGCCGCACGATCGCGGGCCAGTCGGTGGCCTCCCAGCTGGGTGCGACCGCGTGCAGCCCGGCGATACCGGCCTGGAGACCGTAGCGGCCGTCGGCTCCCCGACCGTCACCTCCCCGTGTCGTCCCCAGGTGCGCGGCGCCGCCGAGCGCGATCGTCGCCAGCCGCTCCCCCTCGGCCATCATCGCCGCATCCCACCGCGTCCGGTCGGCCTCCCGCAGCGTCGCGAACTCGTCGTCCGCCGTCAGCCGGGTCGGCTGGCGCGCCTCGGTGAGCAGCAGCAGGGCGAGCAGCCCCGCGCTCTCGGCGTCGTCCGCGACGCGGTGCGCGTCCCGGGCGAGGACGATCGCGTCCGCGCGCAGCCGATCGTCCGAGGTCGCGTGGCCGACCGTGAAGAGCAGGTAGATCGTGGTCAGCGCGTCGGGCATCCGGGCCGCGACCGCCGCTGCGTCGTCGAGCGCGAACCGGATCCCCGTGTCGTGGATGCGCTTCTTGGCGCGCGTGAGCCGCGCGGCCATCGTCGGCTCCGGGATGAGGAACGCGTCGGCGATGCGCGCGGTCGGGACGCCGCAGACGTGCCGCAGCGCCAGCGCGACTCGCGTCTCCGGCGCGAGGTCGGGATGCGCCACGAGCAGGATGAGGTCCAGTCGCTCGTCGCCGGTGAACACAGCTGGACCTCCTCTCTCATCTGCGGCCTCGTCCGCGGCCCTCTCCTCGGCCGCGGCCGCCGCTGTCTCGGCGCGTTCGCGTTCGGCGGCCAGCATCGGCGCCACGCGCCGGGCGGACTGCTCGCGCCGCAGGGCGTCGAGCGCCGCCCGGCGCGCGACCGTCGTGATCCATGCCGCGGGATTGCGCGGCTCGTGGCCGCGCGCCGCATCCGCGAGGGCGCGCGCGAACGCCTCCTGCACCGCGTCCTCGGCGAGCAGGAGGTCGCCCGTTGTGCGCGCGACCGCACCGAGGATGCGGGCGGCGTCCTCGCGGTAGGCGCGCTCGATCCGGGAGGCCGCTGTCACGGCCCCGCCATCACGAGCGGCATGCCATCGGCCGGCTCCCCGGTCCCGGCCGGTCCTTCACGGTCAGCGCACCGCGTCGAGCACCAGCACCGGGTAGAGCTCCACCCAGCCTCCGGTCGGCACCTTGGCGCCCAACTCCCTGGCCTGCTCGGGGCTCGACGCAGTGAAGCTGTAGAAGCCGGTGATCACCTCCGCCGTCTCACTGAACGGCCCGTCGGTGACCAGCGGGTCGCCGTCGGCGCGCGGCGTGATCTTCGTCGCCTTCGTGATCGGCTGCAGTGCGCTCATGGCGACGATCCGCTCGCCGGCCGCGACCACGGCGTCCTGGAATGCCTTGTGGCCGGCCATGCCCGCCTGCCATTCCTCCGCCGTCATCGCCTCAGGGTTCCAGTTCGGCTCGTGGATGAGCAGAACGTACTCCTCGGACATGTGGTCTCCTCACTTCGTCGGAACGCCGCCCCGTTCGGGGCGACATCCCTACGACGCAAGTCAACCGTCGAAATCGACAGCGCGCGACAGAATCTTTTCCGAGGGGTTAGGACTCGGTGATGTCAATCTCCTGCATCAGGTCGGCGTCGATCGCGACGCGGACCTTCTCGAGCAGGCCCTCCGGAACGCGCGAGTCGACCGTCAGGACGCTGAGCGCCTTGCCGCCGGCGGAGGTCCGGGCGATCTGCATGCCCGCGATGTTGATCTTCGCCTCGCCGAACTCGTGGCCGTAGACGGCGACGATGCCGGGACGGTCGTCGTAGACCATGACGATCAGGTGCTCGGCGATGGGCACCTCCACGTCGTAGCCATTGATCTCCACGACCTTCTCGATCTGCTTCGTCCCGGTGAGCGTGCCGGAGACCGACACCTGCGAGCCGTCGCTGAGCGCGCCGCGCAGCGTGATCACGTTGCGGTACTCCTCGCTCACCGAGTCGGTGATCAGGCGCACCTCGATGCCGCGCTGGTCGGCGAGCAGCGGCGCGTTCACGTACGACACCGTCTCGGAGACGATGTTCGTGAAGATGCCCTTGAGCGCCGCGAGCTTGAGGACGCTGACGTCGTAGTCGACCAGCTCGCCGCGCACCTCGACGTCGATGCTGGTCAGCGGGCTGTGCGCGAGGCCGGAGAACACCTGGCCGAGCTTCTCGACCAGCGGGATGCCCGGTCGCACGTACGGGTCGATGACGCCGCCCGCGACGTTGACAGCGTCGGGCACGAGCTCGCCGGAGAGCGCGAGCCGCACCGACTTGGCGACCGAGACGCCGGCCTTCTCCTGGGCCTCGTCGGTCGAGGCGCCGAGGTGCGGCGTCACGACGACGTTCTCCAGGGCGAGCAGCGGCGAGTCCTGCGGCGGCTCGCTCACGAACACGTCCAGACCGGCGCCCGCGATGCTGTGCGTGCTGAGCGCACGGTAGAGCGCGTCCTCGTCGATCAGGCCGCCGCGCGCGACGTTCACGACGTAGGCCGTCGGCTTCATCTGCGCGAGCTGGTCGTCGGAGATCATGCCGGTGGTCTCCGGCGTCTTCGGCATGTGGATGGTGATGAAGTCGGCCTCGGTGAGCAGCTCGTCGAGGCTCACCAGCTGGACCCCGAGCTGCTGGGCGCGGGCGCTCGTGACGTAGGGGTCGTACGCGATGACCTTGGTGCCGAACGCCTGGAGTCGGGCGGTGATGAGCGCGCCGATGCGGCCGAGGCCGATGATGCCGACGGTCTTCTCGTACAGCTCGACGCCGGTGTACTTGGACCGCTTCCACTGCCCCTGCGCGAGCGCGCTGTGCGCGGCCGGGATGTGCCGGGCGAGGCTCAGGATGTGACCGACGGTGAGCTCGGCGGCCGAGATGATGTTGGAGGTCGGCGCGTTCACGACCATCACGCCGGCGCTGGTGGCCGTCTTGATGTCCACGTTGTCGAGCCCCACCCCGGCGCGGGCGATGACGCGCAGCTTGGGCGCGGCGGCGATCACCTCGGCGTCGACCTTGGTGGCGGAGCGCACCAGGATGGCATCCGCGTCGGCGACGGCGGAGAGCAGAGCGGGCCGATCGGTCCCGTCGACGTCGCGGATCTCGAAGTCCGGCCCGAGGGCGTCGACGGTTGCGGGCGAAAGTTCTTCGGCGATCAGCACGACCGGCTTTGTCACGTGGCAGTTCCTTACAGGGAGGCTGGCTTGGGAGAAGGCGCGCAGCAGTCGTCGGCGCGCGGGTTGCTTAACTCTAGCGGGAGCGCAACATCGCCTTTCGCCGCGTTACGAAGCGTGCGCGACGGCTTCAGCGCGCCGCGGCGACCGCCTCGCGCACCGTGATCGGGTCGGTGATGTCGTACGCCGCGTCGCCGCCGCCCGGGCCGCTGGGAGCCCCGGACACCGATGTGCGTGCCGACAGGTGCACGGCGTCGACGCCGGCGGCGATGAGTTCGTGCACGTCCCGGACCCGCACTCCCCCGCCCGCCATGACCTGCATGCGCCCGCCGACCCGCTGGGCCAGCGCGCGCAGCCCGTCGATGCCCTCGACGCTGCGCGCCGCTCCGCCGGAGCTGAGGATGCGCGCGACGCCGAGCTCCGCGAGCGCATCGGCCGCACCGAGCGGGTCGGGAAGCGTGTCGAAGGCCCGGTGGAACGTCACGTCGAGCCCACCGGCCTCCGCGACGAACCGGGCGACGGCCTCCCGGTCGACGCGGCCCGCCTCGTCCAGGGCGCCGATGACCACACCGGCCGCACCGGTCTCGCGGGCGAATCGGATGTCCGCGGCGATCGTGTCAAGCTCGTCGGAGTCGTAGACGAAACCGCCGCCGCGCGGCCGGACCAGGACGTGGACGAAGCCCGCGCGGGACTCCTCCGCGGCCTCCTCGACCGCGGCGCGCACGAGACCGGCCGAGGGGGTCAGCCCGCCAAGCCCCAGCGCGACGCACAGCTCGACCCGGTCGGCTCCCCCCGCGAGCGCGACGCGCACGCCCGCCACGTCCTGGACGGCGATCTCGACGGCGGTGCGACGGGGTTCAGGCATGCCGCCACGATAGCGGCATTCCCGGCGCGGCGGCCCCGGCGTAACGTCGGGAGCGAAGGTTCAGGGAGGAGGCTGCCATGCAGGCGACGATCGGGGACCGGATCTGCATCCGGGGCATTCACGTCGAGTCCGCCGACCGCCACGGGGAGGTGCTGGAGGTGCGCGGCACGGACGGCGCGCCGCCGTATCTGGTCCGGTTCGACGACGGGCACGAGACGCTCGTCTATCCCGGCACCGACGCGGTCATCGAGCACAGCGCGGCCTGAGCGGCGCCGGACGCGCGGACGAACGGCGAACGGGGCCGCACCGGTCGTCCGGTACGGCCCCGTTCGGGATGCCTTGGTTCAGCGCGGCTGGATCAGCGCGCGACCTCGCCGTCCACGTAGTCGTCGTCGTTCGACGCGTTCCACGCGAAGAGCTTGCGCAGCTCGCGGCCGGTGGCCTCGATGGGGTGCTGCTCGCCCTTCTTGCGGAGCTCGAGGAACTCGGGCGCGCCCGCGTCCTGGTCGGCGATGAAGCGCTTGGCGAAGGTGCCGTCCTGGATGTCGGAGAGCACGGCCTTCATGTTCTCCTTCACGTGCGGGTCGATCACGCGCGGGCCGGAGACGTAGTCGCCGTACTCGGCCGTGTCGGAGACGCTCCAGCGCTGCTTGGCGATGCCGCCCTCCCACATCAGGTCGACGATGAGCTTGAGCTCGTGCAGGACCTCGAAGTAGGCGACCTGCGGCTGGTAGCCGGCCTCGGTCAGGGTCTCGAAGCCGTACTGGACGAGCTGCGAGACGCCGCCGCAGAGCACGGCCTGCTCGCCGAACAGGTCGGTCTCGGTCTCCTCGGTGAAGGTGGTCTTGATGCCGCCGGCACGGAGGCCGCCGATGCCCTTCGCGTAGGAGAGGACGAGCGGCCACGCGTTGCCGGTGGCGTCCTTCTCGACGGCCACGATGACGGGGACGCCGCGGCCGGCCTCGTACTCGCGGCGGACCGTGTGGCCGGGGCCCTTGGGGGCGACCATGATCACGTCGACGCCCTCGGGGGCCTCGATGTAGCCGAAGCGGATGTTGAAGCCGTGCCCGAAGACGAGGGCGTTGCCCTCCTCCAGGTTGGCCTGGATGTCGTCCTTGTAGAGGTTCCGCTGCACCTGGTCGGGCGCGAGGATGACGACGACGTCGGCCCACTTGGCGGCGTCGGCGGCGGAGAGGACGCGGAAGCCCGCCTCCTCGGCCTTCGGCTTGGACTTCGAGCCGTCCTTGAGGCCGATGACGACCTCGACGCCCGAGTCGCGGAGGTTCTGCGCGTGCGCGTGGCCCTGCGAGCCGTAGCCGATGACCGCGACCTTCTTGCCCTGGATGATCGAGAGGTCCGCGTCGTTGTCGTAGTAGATCTCAGCCACTGTGTGGGTTCTCCTTCGTGATGTGGTTCGAATTAGTTTTTGAAAACGCGTTCGGTGATGGACTTGCCGCCGCGGCCGATCGCGAGGAGGCCCGACTGGGCCATCTCCTTGATCCCGTACGGCTCCAGCACCTTGAGCAGCGCCTGGGTCTTGCCGCTGTCGCCGGTGACCTCGATCACGAGGGCGTCGGTGGCCACGTCGACGACGCGGGCGCGGAAGAGGTTGACCGCCTCCAGCACCTGGGAGCGGGTCGAGTTGTCGACCCGGACCTTGATGAGCAGGTGCTCGCGCTGCACCGACTGCGCCGGGTCCAGCTCGACGATCTTGATGACGTTGATCAGCTTGTTGAGCTGCTTGGTCACCTGCTCGAGCGGCAGCTCCTCCACGTCCACCACGACCGTGATGCGCGAGAGGCCGTCGACCTCGCTCGTGCCCACCGCCAGCGAGTGGATGTTGAAGCCGCGCCGCGCGAACAGGCCGGCGACCCGGGTCAGCAGACCGGGCTTGTCCTCGACGAGGAGGCTCAGAACGTGTGTGCTCATGGGGGTCACTCCTCTCCGAAGGCGGGGCTGTGGTCGCGGGCGTACTGCACGTAGCTGTTGCTGACACCCTGCGGGACCATCGGCCACACCATGGCGTCGGCGCTGACGACGAAGTCGATGACGACCGGGCGGTCGTTCGTCTCCAGCGCCAGCTTGATGGCGGCGTCCACCTCCTCCTCCTTCGTGACGCGGATGCCGAGGGCGCCGTACGCCTCGGCCAGCTTCACGAAGTCGGGCACGCGCACGGTGTCGTGGCCCGTGTTGAGGTCGGTGTTCGAGTAGCGGCCGTCGTAGAACAGCGTCTGCCACTGCCGCACCATCCCGAGCGACGAGTTGTTGATGATCGCCACCTTGATCGGGATGTCGTTGATCGTGCAGGTGGCCAGCTCCTGGTTGGTCATCTGGAAGCAGCCGTCGCCGTCGATCGCCCACACGACGCGGTCGGGCTGGGCGACCTTGGCGCCCATCGCGGCCGGCACCGAGTAGCCCATCGTGCCGGCTCCACCGGAGTTGAGCCAGGAGTTGGGGCGCTCGTACTTGATGAACTGGGCCGCCCACATCTGGTGCTGGCCGACGCCGGCGGTGTAGACGCCCTCCGGTCCGGTCAGTTCGCCGATCCGCTGGATGACGTACTGGGGCGCGAGCAGGCCGTCGCTGGTGGGCGTGTAGCCGAGCGGGAACTCCTCGCGGAGGCCGTTCAGGTAGGTCCACCACTCGACCAGGTCGGGCGCGCCCGCTCGGGCGGCGTCCTGGTAGGCCGCGGTCAGATCGACGATGACATCCTTGGCATCGCCGACGATGGGGACGTCGGCGACCCGGATCTTGGAGATCTCGGCCGGGTCGACGTCGACGTGCACGATCTTCGCGTCGGGCGCGAACAGGGAGGTGTTGCCGGTCACCCGGTCGTCGAAGCGCGCTCCGAGCGACACGAGCAGGTCGGCCTCCTGCAGGGCGAGGACCGCCGGCACCGTCCCGTGCATGCCGGGCATGCCGAGGTGCTGCTTGTGCGTGTCGGGGAACGCCCCGCGCGCCATCAGCGTGGTCACCACGGGGATGCCGGTCGCCTCGGCGAGCTCCAGGAGTTCCTGGGAGGCGCGCGAGCGGATGACGCCGCCGCCGACGTACAGCACCGGCTTCTTCGCCTCGACGAGCAGCTGCGCCGCCGCGAGGATCTGCTTGCCGTGCGCCTTGGTGATCGGGCGGTAGCCGGGCAGGTCGATCTTGGGCGGCCAGATGAACGGCACGGTGTTCTGCTGGGCGTCCTTGGTGATGTCGACGAGCACCGGGCCCGGTCGTCCCGTGCCGGCGATGTGGTACGCCGCGGCGATGGTGGCCGGGATGTCCTCGGCCTTCTTCACCAGGAACGAGTGCTTGGTGATCGGCATCGTGATGCCGACGATGTCGGCCTCCTGGAACGCGTCCGTGCCCATCAGCGTGGAGAACACCTGGCCGGTGATGAACACGACGGGCACGCTGTCCATGTGCGCGTCCATGATCGCGGTGACGAGGTTGGTCGCGCCGGGGCCGGAGGTCGCCATGGCGACGCCGACCTTGTTGGCGGCCACGGCGTAGCCTTCGGCCGCGTGGCCGCCGCCCTGCTCGTGGCGGACCAGGATGTGGCGGATCACGGACGAGTCCATGATCGCGTCGTAGATGGGGAGGATCGCACCGCCCGGAAGCCCGAAGACGTCGGTGACGCCGAGGAGCTCGAGGGTGCGGACGACCGACTGGGAGCCGGTCAGGTTTTCGGGCGACGCCTTTCCGGGCGCCGCGGAGGGCAACACTGAACTGGGGGTTGCATCCGGCGTCATGCCTTATCGATCCCTTACGTGCGAAGCGGTTGATGTGTCTGTGTCGAGGCGAGAGGCTACCCCGTGACCGCGCCCTCCGCAGCGGAGTGCACGAGCTTGGAGTATTTCGCGAGAACGCCACGGGTATAGCGCGGAGGAAGAGGCGCCCAGCCTTCACGGCGGGCGGTCAGCTCTGACTCGTCGACAAGTAGGTCGAGGGAGCGAGCCGCGATATCGACCCGTATCAGATCACCATCGCGCACGAAGGCGATGGGACCTGCGTCCACCGCTTCGGGTGCTATGTGGCCGATGCACAGGCCGGTTGTGCCGCCTGAGAATCGTCCGTCCGTCAATAGTAGTACATCCTTGCCGAGGCCTGCGCCCTTGATGGCGGCGGTGATCGCCAGCATCTCGCGCATGCCGGGGCCGCCCTTCGGGCCCTCGTACCGGATGATCACGACGTCGCCCGCGTTGATCCGACCCTCGGTCAGCGCGTCCATCGCCGCGCGCTCGCGCTCGAACACCCGCGCGGGGCCCTCGAACACGTCGGCGTCGAAGCCGGCCGTCTTGACGACGGCGCCCTCCGGGGCGAGCGTGCCCTTGAGGATGGTGAGGCCGCCGGTCGGGTGGATGGGGTTGTCGAGCGAGCGCATGACGTTGCCGTCGGGCGCGGGCGGGTTGATCTCCGCCAGGTTCTCGGCGACCGTCTTGCCCGTCACGGTGAGGCAGTCGCCGTGCAGCAGGCCCGCGTCGAGGAGCGCCTTCATGACGACGGGGACGCCGCCGTGCCGGTCGACGTCGTTCATCACGTACTTGCCGAACGGCTTGAGGTCGCCGATGTGCGGCACCTTGTCGCCGATCCGGTTGAAGTCGTCGATCGTGAGCTCGACCTCGGCCTCGTTCGCGATCGCCAGCAGGTGGAGCACGACGTTGGTCGAGCCGCCGAAGGCCATCGCGACGGCGATCGCGTTCTCGAACGCCTTCTTGGTGAGGATGTCGCGCGCGGTGATGCCCAGCTTGAGCAGGTTGACCACGGCCTCGCCCGAGCGGTGCGCGAAGTAGTCGCGACGGCGGTCGGCCGAGGGCGGCGCGGCCGAGCCGGGGAGGCTCATCCCGAGCGCTTCGGCGACGCTGGCCATCGTGTTCGCGGTGTACATGCCGCCGCAGGCGCCCTCGCCCGGTGCGATGGCGCACTCGATGCGCTTGAGGTCCTCCTCGCTCATCTTGCCGGCCTTGCACGCGCCGACCGCCTCGAACGAGTCGATGATCGTCACGTCCTTCTCGGTGCCGTCGCTGAGCTTGACCCAGCCGGGGGCGATCGAGCCGGCGTAGAGGAAGACCGCGGAGAGGTCGAGCCGCGCGGCCGCCATGAGCATGCCGGGAAGCGACTTGTCGCAGCCGGCCAGCAGCACGGTGCCGTCGAGGCGCTCGGCCATCATGACGGTCTCGACCGAGTCGGCGATGACCTCGCGCGAGACCAGCGAGAAGTGCATGCCCTCGTGGCCCATCGAGATGCCGTCGGAGACCGAGATGGTGCCGAACTGGAGCGGGTACCCGCCACCGGAGTGCACGCCCTCCTTCGCGCCCTGCGCGAGGCGGTCGAGCGAGAGGTTGCACGGCGTGATCTCGTTCCACGAGCTGGCGATGCCGATCTGCGGCTTCTCCCAGTCCGCGTCGCCCATGCCGACCGCGCGCAGCATGCCGCGGCTGGTCGTGGCTTCGATTCCGTCAGTGACGACGCGCGAACGCGGCTTCCAATCGATCTCAGGCATGTGACAACTCTAGAACCGTTTGGATACCCGCTCGGCCATGCGTCGGAAGCCGTGGAGAAGAGCCGGAACTGCTCAGGCTGTGGAGGACGATCCCGCGCGGGCGCGCGCATCCGCCAGCAGTGTGAGCAGCGTCGCCACCGCCCGCTCGTCCGCGACGCGGAACTGCGCCGCGGTCTCGCCGGTCCCGACCTTGATGCCGAGGTCGCCGGCCTCCGGGCGCAGCCCGGCGAAGCCGTCCTCGTCCGTGACGTCGTCGCCGGCGAAGAGCACCGCTGTCGCGTGCGTGTACTCGCGCAGCCGCTCGATGCCGTCGCCCTTGTCCGCCCCGCGGACCGAGAACTCGATGATGTCCTTGCCGTCGCGGATGGTCAGTGCGTCGCTGACCGAGGCGGCGGCCTCCCTGGCCCGGGCGACGACGGCCACGCCCTCGCCACCCCCCAGCAGGCGGTAGTGCACACCGAAGCCGACCGGCTTCACCTCCAGGCGGGTCCCGGGGACGCTGTCGACCAGGGCGCCGAGCACCTCGCCCAGCTTCTCCAGCGCAGCGCGCTCGTCGGAGGTCAGGTCGAGCGAGACGCCGTCGCGGCCGAACCGGATCTCCACCCCGTGCGAGCCGATGAGCAGCGCGTCCTCGTCCGCCTCGGTGACGATCTCCAGGCTGGCGAGCGGACGGCCGGAGACGTAGGCGACCCAGGTGTCCGGGAGGGCCTCCAAGCGGTCGAGGGCGGCCTTGGCCTCCGGGAGGGCGCGGGCGGCCTTGGGCTTGTCGACGAAGGGGGCGAGCGTGCCGTCGAAGTCCAGTGCGAGGAGCAGGCGCTCGGCGCCGGCCAGGCGCGCGACAGCGGTCGCGAGGGCGATGGCGGCGGGCTGGGCGGAGGTGGGGGCGGGGGCGGGAGTGTCTGGCATGCGGCTCTCTGTCGTGACGGCGGGGGTCAGCGCCGGTTGACCGGCGGGTTCTGCAGGGGATGGTCGCCGTGGGCGCTGCGGGTGAGCGCCTCCAGGAAGCTCGCCGACCAGCGGGCGACGTCGTTGGTGAGCACCTTCTTGCGGAGCACGCGCATCCGGCGCACGCGGTCGCGCTTGGGCATCGCGACCGCCTGGACGATGGAGTCCTTCAGGCCCTCGATGTCGTGCGGGTTGATCAGGAGGGCCTGGCGCAGCTCGTCGGAGGCGCCGGCGAACTCGCTCAGCACCAGCACGCCGTCCTCGTCCACGCGGGTGGCCACGTACTCCTTGGCCACCAGGTTCATGCCGTCGCGCAGCGCCGTCACGAGCATCACGTCGGCCGCCAGGTACAGGGCGACCATCTCCTCCTTGGGGTAGCCGTGGTGGAAGTAGGCGACGGCCGTGTGGCCGAGCGTCGCGTAGTCGCCGTTGATCCGGCCGACCGTGAGCTCGATCTCGTCGCGCAGCTGGCGGTAGGTCTCGACACGCTCGCGGCTGGGGCTCGCCACCTGCACCAGCGTGACCTTCTCGACGTCGATCCGGCCTTCGCCCAGCAGCTCGCCGAAGGCCTTGAGCCGGTGGCCGATGCCCTTGGTGTAGTCGAGCCGGTCCACGCCGAGCATGATCGTCTCGGGGTTGCCGAGCTCGTCGCGGATCTCCCTGGCGCGCTCCTGGATCGACGGGCGCCGCGCGAGGTCCTGGTACGCCTGGGCGTCGATGGAGATCGGGAAGGCCCGCGCCAGCACGGTGCGCACCAGCCCGCCGTGCCGGTTGGTCGTGACGTGACGGTGCGATCCGGACTCGGGGTCGTCGCTGTCGATCGGGACCTCGATGATCGGGCCGCGCGACTCGTAGCCCTTCAGCCGGCGCACCGCGCGCGAGAAGTTGCCGGCGTCGGCCACCCGCTGGAAGCCGATGACGTCGGCTCCGAGCAGGCCGTCGATGATCTGGCGGCGCCACGGCAGCTGGGAGTAGATGCCGTAGGGCGGGAACGGGATGTGGTTGAAGAACCCGATGACCAGGTCGGGCCGCACCTCCCGCAGCATCGCGGGCACGAGCTGGAGCTGGTAGTCGTGCACCCAGACGACCGCGCCCCGAGCGGCGACGGCGGCGGCCGCGTCGGCGAACCGGCGGTTCACCCGCACATAGCTGTCCCACCACTCGCGGTGGTAGCTCGGCTGCGCGATGACGTCGTGATAGAGCGGCCAGAGCGTGTCGTTGGAGAAGCCCTCGTAGTACTCCTGCAGCTCCTGCTCGCTCAGGGCGACCGGGAGGATGCTGATGCCGTCCGCCTCGAACGGCTCCATCTCCTCGCCCGCGACGCCGGCCCAGCCGACCCAGACCCCGTCCTCCGCACGCATGACCGGCTGCAGGGCCGTGACCAGCCCGCCGGGAGACGGCCGCCAGGTCGACTGCCCGGTCTCGTCGACCACGCGGTCGACGGGCAGTCGGTTGGAGACGATCACCAGGTCGTACATCTCGGTTGCTGCGGCTTCGGACGTCTGGCTGATGGTTGGTCAACTCCCCCAGTTGATACGGCAGGTCTCCTGCCACAGTACCAGCGCCCGTCTCGGCCGGAACGGTCGCGCGTTCCCCGCCAGGACACTGCTCGTTCAGGAGGCGCGGTTAGAGTGGCGGTCGTGATGCGCATCGGCCTGGGCACGACCAGCGTCTACCCGCTCGGGGTGGAGGGAGCCTTCCGCACGGCCGTCGAACTGGGCTACGACGGCGTGGAGATCATGGTCGCCCGCGAGGAGGCCACTCAGTCGGCCACCGCTCTGCGCAGACTCGCCGAGCGCTACGGCACGCGCGTCCTGAGCATCCACGCCCCCGTCCTGCTGCTGACCCACTTCGTCTGGGGGCGCGATCCCGGGGTGAAGCTGGAGCGGTCGGCCGAGCTCGCCGCGGAGCTCGGCGCCGATACGGTCGTCGTGCACCCGCCGTTCCGCTGGCAGTCCGGCTATGCGGAGGACTTCCTCGGCCTCGTGCGCTCGACCACCGAGCGCACGGGCGTGACCGTCGCCGTCGAGAACATGTTCCCGTGGAAGGTCGCCGGCCGGTCGATGGCCGGCTATGTCCCGCACTGGAACCCGCTCGGGATGGATTGCGACGCGGTCACCCTCGACTTCTCGCACGCAGCGCTGAGCGGGGTGGACGGGCTGGAGTTCGCGAACCAGCTGGGCGGGAGGCTGCGGCACATCCACCTGTGCGACGGCTCCGGTCCACTGGACGATTCGCGCGTCTTCGACGAGCACCTCATCCCGGGACGGGGCAGCCAGCCGGTCGCCGAGGTGCTGCGCTCGCTCGCGGCCACGGGCTGGGACGGCTCCATCGTCGCCGAGGTGAACACGCGCAAGGCCCGCGACGCCGCAGAGCGTGCGGCGATGCTCCGCGAAACGCTGGAGTTCGCGCGCGCCAGCATCGACGGCAGCGACATCGACCGGGGCGCCCACGTCGCGCCTGAGGCTGCGGAGGACGATCCCGCTACTTCGCCCGGCCCAGCAGCCGCACCAGAGCGTTCGCGTACTGCGCGTAGCCCGTTGCGGTCGGGTGGAAGGCGTCGGTCCCGCTGACGTTCAGCCACGGCTTCTTCGAGCCGATGCCGTGCCCGGCGAAGTCCACGCCCACGTAGGTCATCGGCACGCCCTTCGCCCGCTGGCTGGCGACAACGTCCGAGATGGTCTGGTTGAGGCCCAGAGTGGCCGCGTTGATCGCGGTGTCGGTGCCGAAGCTGGGCGACTTCGGGTCGTAGTTGTCGAACGTGACGGCATAGCCGGTGACGACGATGCGGGCGTTCGGCGCCGCCGTGTGGACGGCTGCGTACACCGCGGCCAGCCGCTCCGGGAGCACGTTGAGCAGCGACAGCGCCGAGGAGACCCCGTTACGGCAGGCGACGGCTTTGCCTGCCGAGCACTCCGTGGCGATCGCGGCGACGCCCAGGTCGTTGCCGCCGATGCTGATGGTCACCAGGTCGGTGCGGTCGTCCAGCGCGATGAGCTGGTGCTTGAGGAGGTCTGAGGTCGTGGCGCCGGCGCACGCCGCGTTCACCACGAGGTCCACCCCCGAGGAGCGGGTGAACACGTTCGGGTAGCTGTACGGGCTGGAGCGGCACTTGCCGGTCTCGTCTCCCCCGCCCATCCCGGCGCCGAACGAGTCGCCGAGCGCCACGTAGCGGGTCGCCGCGGTGAGCGGCTCCTTCGGGAACGGGTCCGGCGTCGACGTCGGGGACGGCGTGGCGCTCGCCGCCGGGCCCGGCGTCGCCTGGGGATCCGCGGGCGCAGAGCATGCGGACACCACCAGCAGCACGGCCGCGCACAGCGCGGTCGTGAAGGCCGGACGGAGCACTCGACGTCGCATCGAGCACACGTTACCCGCTGCGGCTCGGCGTCCGATCAGAACCCGGCGGCTCAGAACCGCTCGGTGAGGGCGAGCAGGATGGCAGGGACCGACTCCGAGAGGCGCTCGGAGAACTTGCGCTCGTCGCCGGAGAGCAGTGCCCTGGCCTCCCCGTTCGCGCACAGCTCGGCGATGACGCGCACCGCCTCCTCCGGCGCGATGGTGAAGCGCCGGCGCGCGCTGGCGAGCGCGGCGACGACGCTCTCGGTGAGCTCCTGGAAGAAGCCGTCCTGGTAGCGCAGGAAGTCGGCGGAGATGGCCGGGTCGCGCAGCGCGAGCAGCAGGAACTCGGACTGCACCAGCCACCAGCGGCGGTCGTCGGACTGCAGTTCCAGGATCCGGGTGATCGTGCGGATGACGTCCTCGTCGTCGAGTTCCGCCTCGCCGTCGCCGACCAGCGGTCGCAGGAACTGCTCCACGCCGGCGTCGAGCTGCTGGATGCGCATGCTCTTCTCGCGCTCCATCAGGGCGAAGAAGAGCTCCTCCTTGCTGGAGAAGTTGGAGTAGAACGCGCCCCGGGTGAAGCCCGCCGCCTCGGCGATCGTCTCCACGCTCGCGGCCTTGACGCCCTGCTCCGCGAAGACGTCGAACGCGGCGTCGAGGAGTCGAGTGCGGGTGCGCTGCCGCCGCGCCGACTCGACAGGCGCGTCGTCTCTGAGAGCCGTGCTGTTCAACCTGAAACCTTCCTGTGCCGAGTTCCCGATACATGAGTGTATCCGATACAGTCGAGCATCGGATACGACGGTGTATCGAAATCATTCGACGGCGCCGTTGCACCGGCGTCGTCGGTCCCCTTTCACTGCTGGAGAACGCGTGTCCTCGCTCCTGTATTCGATCGGCCGTTGGGCCTTCCGAGCCCGCAAGCTGGTCCTTTCGCTGTGGCTGCTGCTGCTCGTCCTCCTGGCCGGCGGCGCTGTCGCCTTCAATCAGGGCACGGACAACACGTTCAGCATCCCGGGCACCGAGTCCCAGGAGGCGCTCGACACGCTGAGCCGGACCTTCCCGCAGGTCAGCGGCACCAGCGCGCAGATCGTCGTCGTCGCGCCGAAGGGCGAGACCGTCGACCAGGCGGCCATCCAGGACCCGGTGGAGAGCACGGTCGCCGACCTCGCCAAGACCGACGGCGTGGCGGGCACGACCTCCCCGTACAGCACGACGGTCAAGAACCTGATCTCAGACGACCGCACCGCCGCGATCATCACCGTGCAACTGCACGGCCAGCAGACGACCGTCCCGGCCGAGACCAAGACCGCGATCAAGGACGCGGGCGCCGCGCTCCAGAACGAGCTGCCGTCCGGCTCGCAGACCGCGGTCGGCGGCCAGCTGTTCTCGCAGAACCTGCCCACCATCTCGCTCACGGAGGGCGTGGGCCTGCTGATCGCGATCGTGGTCCTGATCGTCACGTTCGGGTCGATCCTCGCGGCCGGGATGCCGCTCGCCACCGCGCTCCTGGGCGTCGGCCTGTCGATGGCGCTGATCTTCATCGCGACGCTGTTCGGGCCGATCTCCTCCACCACTCCCCTGCTCGCCCTGATGCTCGGGCTCGCGGTCGGCATCGACTACTCGCTGTTCATCATCTCGAGGCATCAGAGCCAGTTGAAGGCGGGGGTCGATCCGGAGGAGTCCGCCGCCCGCGCGGTCGCGACGGCGGGCTCGGCCGTGCTGTTCGCTGGGATCACGGTGATCATCGCGCTGGCCGGGCTGGCCGTCGCGGGGATCCCGTTCCTGACGACGATGGGACTGGCCGCGTCGGTGGCGGTCGGCATCGCCGTGCTCGTGGCGCTCAGCCTCACGCCCGCGTTCCTCGGCTTCGCCGGGGCGCGCATCACGCCGGGACGCCGGGCGGCCAAACGGGCCGATCGCGCGGCGAAGCGTGCGACGGCGGCCGAGCCGGGCGACGCGGAGGCCGCCGCGCCCGTCCCCGAGCCGGTCACGCGCGCCAACCCCTCCCTCGCCCACGCGGCGAAGGCCGACATCCCGAAGGGCCCGTTCCGCAGCTGGGTGCGCGCCGTCACGCGGTTCCCGATCGTGACCGTCGTCGCCGTGGTGGTCGCCCTCGGCATCGCAGCGCTGCCCGCCCTCCAGCTCCGCCTCGCCCTCCCCGACGCCGGCTCGCACCCCAAGAACGACCCGGCGCGCATCGCCTACGACCTGGTGTCCGAGCACTTCGGCCCCGGCTACAACGGACCGCTGATCGTCACCGGATCGATCATCTCCAGCCACGATCCGCTGGGGCTGATGAAGAAGCTCGGCGCGGAGATCGCCGACCTCCCAGGCGTCGCCGCCGTGCCGCTCTCCACGCCGAACCAGAACGCCGACACCGGCATCGTCCAGGTCATCCCGACCACGGCGCCAGACGACCCGCGGACCGCCCAGCTCGTCGCCGAGCTGCGCTCCAAGCACCAGCACTTCCTCGACGAGTACGGCGTCGACCTCAAGGTGACCGGTACTACGGCGGCCCAGATCGACGTCTCGACCCGGCTCGGCGGGGCGCTGCTGCCGTTCGGCATCCTGGTGGTCGGGCTCTCCCTGGTGCTGCTGACCATGGTGTTCCGCTCGATCGCGGTACCGATCAAGGCCGCGCTCGGCTACCTCCTGTCGGTCGGCGTCGCCTTCGGGGCGGTGACGGCGGTGTTCGAGTGGGGCTGGTTCGCGGACGCGGTGCACCTGGACAAGACCGGGCCGGTGATCAGCTTCATGCCGATCATCCTGATGGGCGTGCTGTTCGGGCTCGCGATGGACTACGAGGTCTTCCTGGTCAGCCGTATCCGCGAGGACTACGTGCACGGCGGCGACGCCCGTCGTGCCGTGCAGAGCGGCTTCGTCGGCTCCGCCAAGGTCGTCACGGCCGCCGCGATCATCATGATCTCGGTGTTCGCGGCGTTCGTCCCGGAGGGCGACGCGTCCATCAAGCCGATCGCGCTCGGCCTCGCGGTCGGCGTGTTCGTGGACGCGTTCATCGTCCGGATGACGCTCGTGCCCGCCGTCCTGCAGCTCCTCGGCGACAAGGCCTGGTGGATGCCGCGCTGGCTCGACCGCATCCTCCCGTCGTTCGACGTGGAGGGCGACGGCCTGCAGAAGGAGCTGGAGCTGGCCGACTGGCCGGAGCCGGGCTCCCGCTACCTGGCGGCCGCGGACGGCCTGTCGGTCAGCGCCCGGCGGATTCCCCTCCTCCGTGACGTGTCGTTCCGGCTCCGCGACGGGGAGGCGCTCGTCGTGCACGGCCCGGACCGCACAGCGGCTCTCGCGCTGCTGATGGCCGTCACCGGCCGCACGCGCGTCGACGGCGGCACGGTGAAGGTCGCCGGGTTCGTCCTCCCGACCCGTGGCTCCGCCGTGCGGTCGCGCACGTCCGTGGTCCGGTTCGACCACAGCGAGACCCCGGTGGCGGACGTGCGCCGCGCGCTTGCCGGCTCGCCGGTCATCCTCGCCCTCGACGCCGCCGACAGCCTGACCGACCCGGTCGAGCGGAGGCGGGTGCGGGTCGAGCTCGGCCGCGCCTTCGCCGGCGCCGCCGCGGCGGGCCGGCCGTTCGCGCTGGTAGTGAGCTGCGTCGACCCGTCCGGGCTCGACGACCTCCTCCCCGACGTCGCGGAGCCCACAGCCGTCCGGCTCGCCGTCGACCCCGACGGCGCGGCGCGCGGCACGGACTCCTCTCCGCCTGCCGCCGAGCCCGCCGACGACCACCCTGCCGCACACCTCGAGAAGGCGAACGCCCGATGACCGCCCCCACGTCCTCCCCTGTGTCGAAGCAGGCGCTGCGCCGCCCCCGCTCGCTGTTCTCGCTGGAGCGGATGCGCTCCGACAAGCGCGTGACCTGGCTCACCATCGTGGGCATCGTCCTCGTGCCGCTGGTCATCGGCGGCCTGCTGGTCTGGGCGCTCTGGAACCCGACCGACCGGCTCGGCGAGGTGAAGGCCGCGGTGGTCAACCTCGACCAGCCGGTCACCGTCAGCGGTCAGGTCGTCCCGCTGGGGCGGCAGATGGCGGCGGGATTGCTCGGCACGAAGAACGACAACTTCACCTGGGTGCTGACCGATCGGAAGGATGCGGACGCGGGGATCGCGGACGGCAGCTACGTGGCCGTGGTGACCATCCCGAAGAACTTCTCGAAGGCGGCGACCTCCACCGCGGGGACGTCGGGCGCCGCCACGCAGGCGACCATCGACGTGCGCACCAGCCAGAAGTCCAAGCTGGTCGACCCGGCGATCAGCCAGGCCGTGACCACGACCGCCACCGGCGTGCTCAACAAGCAGCTCACGACGACGTACCTGGAGAACGTCTACGTCGGCTTCAACACCCTGCACGACCAGCTCGCGAAGGCGGCGTCCGGCGCGGGATCGCTCTCGACGGGGCTGACCCAGCTCGCCGGCGGCACCCACCAGCTCGCGGACGGGGCGAACCGGCTCGCGACCGGCGCCGACTCGCTGGCGAGCGGGCTCGGGCAGCTCTCCGGCGGCGCCTCGGGTCTGGCGGGCGGGCTCGGGACGCTGTCCGGGCACATGTCGGACTACGCCAACGGCGTCTCGCAGGGAGCGGCGGCAGCGCAGCAGCTCCCGGCCGGCGCCGCTCAGCTCGCGACAGGGACGGCGGGCGTGCGGGACGCCGTCGGCGTCACGGTGACCGGCCTGACCGCTCTCCAGAAGGCGTGCGTGACGGCGCACGGAGCGAACGATCCGATCTGCGCCGGCATCCAGGCGACCCTCGACGGGATGACGAACCCGGATCCGACGAAGGGCCTGCAGGCCGCCGCGACCCAGGTCGCCGCCGGTGCGCAGAAGTTCTCGACCAGCGTGGCGCCGTTGCCCGGCCAGCTCGCCCAGTCCGCGGCGGCCGCGCAGCAGCTCGCCGCCGGGACGGCGCAGTCGGCCTCCGGTGCGCAGCAGCTCGCCTCCGGCGTGCAGCAGTCGGCGGACGGCTCCGCGCAGTACGCCGCCGGTGTCGGGCAGTTCGCGGCGGGTGTGCCCGCACTTGCGGCCGGCGCCGACCAGTCCGCCGCAGGCGCGGCCTCCCTCGCCTCGGGGCTGGACCAGGCGGTGGCGCAGCTGCCGAGCTACGACGCGGGCCAGCGGACCAACCTGGCGTCGGTCGCGTCGCAGCCTGTGGGTCAGAAGCAGTCCGGCGCCACGGAGTTCGGAGCCTCCAGCGTGCCGCTGTTCGCCGCGGTCGCGCTGTGGCTCGGCGCGTTCGCGTCGTTCCTGGTGCTGCAGGCGATCTCGCGGCGCGCGCTGCTGACCTCGCGCGCGGCCGGACGGATCGCGGCAGACGGCCTCCTGCCCGCCGCCGTCATCGGCACCGTGCAGGGCGTGCTCGTGGCGGCGATCATGCAGCCGGCCATGCAGCTCGGCGTCGGGGCCTGGTTCGGCTTCGCCGCCGTCGCGGCGGCAGCGGCGATCTGCTTCGCCGCCGTCAACCACGGGCTCGTCGCGCTGCTCGGCGGTCTCGGACGCTTCCTCGCCATGCTCGTCGTCGTGGTGACGCTCGCCTCCGGGATCGTCTCGACGGCGCCCGGCTTCTTCGACGGCGTGACGGCCTGGCTGCCGACGGCGCCCGCCATCACGGCGCTGGACGGCGTCGTGGACGGCTCGACCGGCGTCTGGCGCGGCCTCGGCGGCCTCCTGATCTGGACCGGCGTCGGCTTCGCGCTCGCGCTCGGCGCGGTCGCGCGCCGCCGGATCGTCACGGCCGCGCAGCTCCTGCCCGCGGAATGACCCGCGGCCGCCTCAGGCGGTCGCGGCGAGAGCGAGCGTCGCGAGGACGACGGTGACGGGCGCCACGAGCAGCCCGAGCAGCATGTAGCGGCCCCAGCGGATCCGGACGTCGAACGACGACAGCCGCTGATGCCAGAGCAGCGTCGCCAGCGACGCCCACGGGGTGATCAGCGGCCCGGCGTTGACACCGATCAGCAAGGCAGCCAGCCGCACCGGGCTGCCCGCGGCCGGCTCGAGCGCCAGGTAGGCCGGGAGGTTGTCGATGGCGTTGGCGCCGACCATCCCGGTCACCGAGAGCCGGAGGAGCGCCAGCGGCGACTCCCCCGAGCCCGACACGCGCGCCAGCAGCGTCCCGAGCCCGTTCGCGTGCAGAGCCTCGATGAACAGGAACAGCCCGGAGGCCAGCAGCACGAGCTGCCAGGGCAGCAGCCCGAACCGCAGCACGGAGCGCCGCCGTACCGCGAAGACCGCCAGCAGCACGACCGCCGCAGCGGAGGCCGGCATCCAGACGGGGATGCCCGACACCAGCAGCGGCATCAGCGCGACCACCACGGCAGCGGCGATCCAGAACAGGACGGGGTCCTCGATCCCGTCCTCCTCGCCGGTCACGTAGCGGACCAGCAGGCGCTTCCGGGAGATGACGAAGACGACGATGAGCGGGACGACGATCGCCACGAGCGCCGGAGCCCACATCAGCGCGGCGAACGCGAACGGAGTCGGCTCCCCCATCGCGTGCTGGGCCAGCAGGTTGGTGAGGTTGGAGACGGGGAGCAGCAGCGAGCCCGTGTTGGCGATCCAGACGGTGGTCAGCGCGAACGGCAGCGGATCGAGCCCCGCGTGCCGGGCCAGCACGATCACCACCGGCGTGAGCAGCACGGCGGTCGTGTCCAGCGACAGGAAGATCGTGCTCAGCACCGCGACGGCAGCCACGAGCAGCCAGAGCAGCCAGGCCCGGCCGCGCCCCCAGCGCGCCGTCTGCTGGGCGACCACGGTGAACACACCCGCCTCCGCGGCCAGCTCCGTCACCACGGTCACGGCGACGACGAAGAGCAGGATCGGCCAGACGCGGTCCCAGAGGGCCAGCGTCTCCGCCGGGGGGAGCAGGCCGGTGAGCACGGCCACGGCCCCGAGTGCGAGGAGCACCGCGCCGACGATCGCCGTCCGCATCCCGCTCCTCTCCGTGGCACCTACGATCCAGGGCCCAAGGAAGCGTACGCTACCGAACGAGCGAAAGGACGCGGATGCGCAAGTTCATCTTCAACGGAGCGATCATCAGCGCGGTCATCGGACTCTGGACGACCATCCAGTCGACCAGGCAGGGCCCGCGGGACTGGCGGGTGCCGCTGATGTGGATCAGCGCAGCGCTGAGCATCGTCATCGCCGTCGGCACGGTCCTGGAGGAGTCCAAGGAGGCCGAGGAGCGCGAATCCGGCCGCTGACCGGATGATTTCCGCCTCTCGCACGGCGTGTCCGCGCGTCTTGCGGTGCATACGCCCCGAGACTGGTACTCGACGGAGAACCTGGAAGGGGTTGGGCGATGTTTGGTCGTAGGCGGCATGCCGCCGCCGAAGTACAGGCGGCTCCGATCCCCCAGCTCACGGACGCTCAGATCCTCGAGGTGGTGCACACCAAGATCGCCGAGCTGATCGGCGAACGCGGAGAGTGGACCGTCTCGCGCCGCTCGCGCGACGACACCGACGCCATCTTCCACTCCATCCTCGCCCAGTCCGTCTCCGTCGGGATCACGGCCGCCCTCGTGGAGGCGCGTCGCCGTCTCGAGGCCGGCGAGACCGCCGTCGAGGTCGCGGCCGAGCCGCAGCACCGCGCTCCCGCCGAGCCGGTCGCCATCGAGGCGGCCGCCCCGGTCGCCGAGGCGCAGGAGCACGTGGAGCAGGAGCACGAGGAGCCCGCCGCATTCGGCTGGGAGCCCGCGCCGATCACCGTCTGGACCGACCTCCGCAAGCCCGTCACCGGCGAACTACCCGCGATCCCCGAACGCTCCGCGGCCTAACTCGCCCGCGAGGCGGCGCACAGTCGCCCTCGATCGCGCGAGACGGCGGAGAATCGGCCGTGTCGGCGGTCAGCCGATGTGCTTCCAGGAGGCGGGGCCGTCGGAGCCCGCTCGGTACGTTTGGAGGGGGACTTCGTCCTTCTTCCAGGCGGCCAGGACGGGGGCCACGATCCGCCACATCTCCACGGCGGTGTCGCCGCGCACCGACAGCGACGGGTCGCCGTCGAGGATGCCCTCCAGCACTTCCCCGTAGGCCAGCAGCAGCCCGGGACCGAAGTCGGCGGTGAGCGCCACCCGCTCGATCTCGTGCGGGTCGTCCGGACCGTTGATGTTGAGCTCCAGCGACATCGCGTCCGGCCCCAGCATGATGCGCAGCATCGTGGGCTCGCGGTGCCCGCGCAGGCCGCGCGGGATGTGCCTCGCCGGCTTGAACGTGACGAGGATCTCGCGGCGGCGGGTGCCGAGTGCCTTCCCCGAGCGCAGCGTGAACGGGACGCCGGCCCAGCGCCAGCTGTCGACCTGCAGCCTGACCTCGGTGAGGGTCTCGGTGTCGTTCGCCGGGTCCACCCCCGGCTCGCTCGTGTACGCCGGCAGCTTCCGCCCGTCGATGCTGCCCGCGGTGTACCTGGCCCGTCGGCTCGATCCGACCGGGTCGTCGTCCCACACCCGCGTGGCCCGCAGCACGGTCGCCTTCGCGTCCCGCAGGTCGGTGGCGTCCAGCGCGCTCGGCGGCTCCATCGCGAACACCGCCATCACCTGGAGCAGGTGGCTCTGGATCATGTCCATCAGCGCGCCGGCGTGGTCGTAGTAGCGGGCGCGGTCCTCCAGGCCGAGCGTCTCGTCGTACACGATGTCGACGCTCTGGATGTGGTCGCCGTTCCAGACCGGCTCCATGATGCTGTTGGCGAAGCGCAGGCCGATGAGATTGAGCACGGTCGAGTTGCCGAGGAAGTGGTCGACGCGGTGGATCCGGTCCTCCGGCACGAGGCCCGCCAGCCGCTTGTTGAGCGTGATCGCGGTGCGCTTGTCGGTGCCGAACGGCTTCTCCAGCGCCAGCGTCAGCCCGGCCGGCAGGGTCAGCTTGCCGAGCGCCTCGCACGCCTTCGCCGTGACCGCGGGCGGCAGCGCGAAGTACAGCGCAGGCGCGCCCTCGCACGCGTCGAAGATCGTCCGCAGGTCGTCGGGCTTCGTCACGTCGGCCGGGAGGTACACCGTGCGCTTCAGGAGGTCGTCGACCGCTGGGCCGCTGGCCTTCACCGTCTTGAACGACGCCCTCACGACCGACCGCCAGTGCGCGTCCGACCAGTCCTCCGCCCCAGATCCGACCAGGTGGAAGCGCCGTTCCGGGTGATGCGTGAGCAACTGACCGATGGCAGGGAGGAGGAGTCTGGACGACAGATCGCCACTCGCTCCGAGAATCACCAGAGTGCCCACGGACTGCGTCATGCGCTTCACAGTACGGCCATACTGGGGATATGTCGCTCCCCATCGAGGATTACGCCCTGATCAGTGATTGCTTCACCGGGGCCCTCGTCGGACGGGACGGCAGCATCGACTGGCTGTGCCTCCCGAGGTACGACTCGCAGTCCACCTTCGGCGCCCTCCTCGGCACCGAAGACCACGGCCGCTGGCTGCTCGCGCCGTCGGAGCCCGACGCGACGAGCACGCGCGAGTACGAGCGGGACACCATGATCCTGGTGACCCGCTGGCGCACCGCGACCGGCGAGGTCGAGGTGACGGACGCGATGCCGATGGGCGACCACCGCGCCGACGTGGTTCGGCGGGTCCGCGGGGTCAGCGGCCACGTCGAGCTGCGCGAGGAGCTGCGCATCCGGTTCGGCTACGCCACCGCCATCCCGTGGGTGCGCAAGATGACCGACGAGAAGCCGGCCGCGCTCGTCGCGGTCGCCGGCCCGGACGGGCTCGTGTTCCGCGGGTCGGCGCTGCATGCGACGGACCACGCGCACGAGGGCAGGTTCACCGTCCACGCCGGCCAGACCGTCGACCTCTCGATGACCTGGTTCCCGTCGCACCGCGCGGCGCCGGCAGCCCTCGACGTCGAGACCTCCTTGAAGAACACCCGGGAGTGGTGGACGAAGTGGGCGGAGAGCTGCGACCACGACGGGCCGTACCGCGACGAGGTCGTGCGCTCGCTGCTCATCCTGCGTGCCCTGACCCACCTGGAGACGGGTGGCATCGTCGCAGCGGCGACGACCTCCCTCCCCGAGCAGTTCGGGGGCGAGCGCAATTGGGACTACCGCTACGTGTGGCTGCGCGACGCGTCGTTGACGATCGCCGTGCTGCTCGCCCACGGCTACGACGACTCGGTCGACCACTGGCGCGACTGGCTGCTGCGCGCGATCGCCGGAGATCCGGGCGACGTCCAGATCATGTACGGCCTCGCCGGCGAGCGTGACCTCGCCGAGCGCGAGCTCGACAGCCTCCCGGGATACCAGGGCGCGCATCCGGTGCGCATCGGCAACGACGCCTCAACCCAGTTCCAGGCCGACGTCATCGGCGAGGTCATGCTGGCGCTCGACCACGGACGCGCAGCGGGCGTGCAGGAGACCCGGTTCTCCTGGGCGCTGCAGCGCGCCCTGATGGGGTACCTGGAGCAGAACTGGCGCAAGCCCGACCACGGCATCTGGGAGATCCGCGGGGAGCCGCAGACGTTCACGCACTCCCGCGGCCTGGTCTGGGCGGCCTTCGACTGCGCCATCCGCGGCGTCGAGCAGTTCGGGCTCGACGGCCCGGTCGAACGCTGGCGGCACCTAAGGGACGAAATCCGTGCCGACATCGAGGCGAACGGCTACGACGAACGACGCGGCGCCTACGTGCAGTACTTCGGGAGCACGGAGGTGGACGCCTCTCTGCTGCTGCTCGCGCAGGTCGGCTACTGCGCCTTCGACGACCCCCGGATGCTCGGCACGGTGAAGGCGATCGAGGAGGACCTGCTGCGCGACGGCCTCGCCCTGCGCTACCGCACCGAGAAGGGCGTCGACGGCCTGCCGCCCGGCGAGCACCCGTTCCTGGCGTGCTCGTTCTGGCTCGTCGAGCAGTACGCCCGCTCGCACCGCGTCGACGACGCGACCCGGCTGATGGACCGGCTCGTCTCGCTGGCGAACGACGTCGGGATGCTGTCCGAGGAGTACGACGTCGAGGGCCGGTCGCAGGTGGGCAACACGCCGCAGGCGCTCACCCACCTGGCCCTGGTGCGGGCCGCCGACGCGATCGCGGAGGTGCAGAGGGCGTGACGCCGGCAGTGACGGAGCCCGCCACGACGGAGGAGGTCGACCTCGGCGAGCGGCTGGAGCTCGGCTCCCCCTGGGTCACCATCGTGTGGAACGACCCGGTGAACCTGATGTCGTACGTGAGCTACGTGTTCCAGAGCTACTTCGGGTTCTCGAAGGCGGAGGCCCACCGGCTCATGCTGCTCGTGCACAACGAGGGCCGCGCGGTGGTCGCGACAGGCACCCGCGAGGAGATGGAGCGGCACGTGGAGGCCATGCATGGCTACGGACTGTGGGCCACCCTGACGAAGGCGGACGCGTGAGGCCGTTCCGCGCCGACCGCCACGGCGGCGTCCGTGCGCGGTTCGAGGCGGCCGAGGCTGAGGTGCTGCGACGGTTCGCCGCGGACGCAGCCGGGCGCGCGGAGCAGGCCGGCGCCGGGGCGCCGGACGGACGCGCCGCCGACCCCGCGCTCGCGCGGCTGCTCCCCGACGCCTATCCCGACGACCCGGAGGCTTCGGCCGAGTTCCGCCGCTTCACGGCCGAACGGCTGGCGGAGCAGAAGGCGGACAACGCCCGCGTCGTGATCGCGTCCCTGAGCGGCCCAGCGGGTGAAGTCCCGGATGACGCACGCGCCGTCGACGTGCGCCTCGACGCCGAGCAGGCGCAGGCCTGGCTGCGCGCGCTCACCGACATCCGGCTCGCGCTGGCCGCCGGCCTCGGCATCGAGCAGGACGGCGACGAGGGCGACGTGCACGACCTGGAGTCCGCGACCCGCCGCGCCGTCTACGACTGGCTCGCGGTCGTCCAGGAGTTCCTCGTGCACGCCCTCACCCGCGCCACCACCCGCTGACCGACCCACCGAGGAGGTCACACCGGGAAGCGCACCGCCGCCGCGACCGCGCCGCCGCCGGGGACGTCCTCGGCGCGCAGGGCGTAGACCTTCGCCTTGGAGGCCAGCGAGCGGCGGATGATCTCGTCCACAACGCCGTAGTTGCCCGCGGTGTCGTCGTCCGCGTACGCGATCTTGCCGGTCTCGTCGTCCAGCGAGCCCGGCACCCGCCGGTCGATGTCGAACACGAGCGTCTCCACCGCGCCGTAGGTCGCCGCACGCGCGATGTCGCTCAGGTCGACCAGCGCGGTGCCTCCCGCGATGCGGGTGGAGAAGTCCTCCTTGAGCGCGTCGATCTTGCCGACGTAGAGCCGGTCGAGCACGCTGCGCGCCGCGGTCGCGAGCTCCTCCTCGGTCTTCTCCTCCGGGTTGCCGGCGATCACGTCGTCCACCAGTCGCGGATAGTCCGTCGCGCCGCGGAAGATCCCGGTGAGCGGTTCGGCCGCCGCGAGGATCAGCGGCTCGGTCGAGCTCGCGAGCAGCGGGTGCAGCGCACGCTCGATCGCCTGCACGTACTCCAGCATCCGCACCTTCTGGCCTTCGGAGCCCTGGATGCGGCCGTCCGGCGCGCGACCGCTCACGGAGGTCAGCCCGACCGCCGCCGCGACGTCCTTCGGCATCCCTTCCACCTCGACCAGCGCGGGCGGGAGCTCGGGGTCGATGCGGATCAGCCGGACGGAGTTCTGCGCGAGCGCGAGGATGAGCGCCGACTGCGGGAAGGTCACGGCGCGCAGCAGCGGCTTGATGTAGAAGCGGTCGGCGACCTCGCACGCGGAGGTCAGCCGGTTCGGGAGGCGGAAGGTCTCGGCGATCTCCCCGTCGAGGAAGACCGCCAGGGAGCGGGACTGGTAGCGCCAGAAGTCGCGGTCTTCGAGGATGCCCTCGCCTTCGGCCCGCACGGCGGCGATCCGGGTGCGGGCGACGCCCATGGCCTCCAGTGATTTCACGGCGAGGGCCAGGTGGTTCTTGAGGTCGATCCGCGCTTTGTCCGCTTCCGGCGGAGTCGTCCCGGTCGGCAGGTAGATGCTGACGCAGCCGGGTTCGCGCAGCGCCGCGATCCTCTCGATGTCGGCCTTGGTCGGAATGTCCTTGTACTCCACGTTTCCTCCTCGGTCGTTGACCCGGCCGGACGTCGGCGGCCGGTCGCCCCAGTCTCGTCGCGGGTGCAACCGGGCACAAGCCCCCGACGACAGACCCGTCCCCCGACCTGGTTGACAGATCGGGAAAGCGCGGCTACCGTCCTTTAAACCGGTTTAGACGACACGCCGACACACGTGCCCAAGCCGACCTCGAGCACAGACAGGAATCGCAATGAAGCGCAATCGACTCCTCGCAGCCGCCACGGGCGCCGCCCTCGCCGCAGCCGCGCTCACCCCCGCGTTCGCCACCGCCGGCGCCGCCACAGCCTCCCCCACCTCCACTGCTCCCGCGGCCCCGGCCGCCCCCACTCTGACGAACCTCGCCCACCTGGACTTCCTCCTGGACGACGTGCCGTTGCTTCCCGGGGTCGCGGGACACTCGACCTACCGGCAGAGCGCGGAGCCCACCGCTCGCGCGCCGTGGGTCTACGCGAACCGCAACGCCGACGGCAGCTTCCAGCGCGTCGGCGGCGGCCCGATCACGGACGCCGCCAAGGGCTGGTACGCGCAGGGCTCGTTCGACGCCGACGACATCTCGCGCGCGGCCGTGGTCTACCTCCGGGACTGGAAGCAGAACGGCACGGCCTCCAGCCGGGCCTCGGCCTACGAGCTGCTCCGCGAGCTCACCTACCTGCAGGTCGACTCCGGCCCGAACGCCGGCAACGTGGTGCTCTGGCAGCAGCACGACGGCACGCTGAACCCGTCGGCCATCCCGACCGACCAGCCCGACCCGAGCGACTCCGCCGAGTCGTTCTGGCTGGCGCGCACGGTCTGGGCGCTCGGCGAGGGCTACGCGGGCTTCCAGCGGTCCGACCCGGCCTTCGCCTCGTTCCTCCAGCAGCGCATGTCGCTCGCGCTCCGCTCGCTGGAGCGGCAGTCGCTCGCGAAGTACGGCAGCACCGAGACCGCCAACGGCGTCACCGTGCCCGGCTGGCTCATCGTCGACAGCGCCAGCCCGACCGCGGAGGCCGTGCTCGGCCTGAGCGCTTACACCGCCGCGGCGCCCGGCGACAGCCAGGCCCGCACCGACCTCCAGCGCTACGCGAAGGGGATCGCCGGGCTCTCCTCCGGCGGCACCGCCCAGTGGCCGTTCGGCGCGCTGCTCCCCGAGGCCAACTCCCCCACCTTCTGGCACGCCTGGGGCGGGATGCAGCCCGCCGCCCTCACCGCGGCCGCGCGACAGCTCCACGACGGCGGCCTGCAGAACGCCGCGAACAGCGACCTCGCGAGCTTCACCCCGCAGCTGCTCGCCAGCGGCGGCCCCGACAACGGCTGGACGCCCACCCCCGCCGACCAGTCGCAGATCGCCTACGGCGTGGACTCCCGAGTGGAGGGCCTGGTCGCGGCGTCCGACGCCACCGGCTCCACCGGCCTCGCCACCCTGGCCGGGGCTCAGGCCGCCTGGTATTTCGGCGCCAACCCGGCCGGCGTGCCGGTCTACGACCCGGCGACCGGCGTCTGCGTGGACGGCATCGGCGGGGACGGCAGCGTCAACCGCAACTGCGGAGCCGAGTCGACCATCCACATCGAGCTGAGCATGCTCGCGCTGGACGCCCACCCGGTGATCAAGCGCGCCGCCCTGGCGCTGACGCACACCGCGGCGACCGACGGCCTCCAGGTCGTGGAGGCGGAGAAGGGCGCGCTCACCGGACCGGCGACAGTCGTCACCCCGCCCTCCGCCTGGACGGGCTCCGCCAACTGGTCGGGAGGCGCCTACGTCTCCGCGTCGACCGGCGCGACCGTGACGCTGACCCTCCCGGCCGGACACCCCGCCGCGCGGATCCTGCCGATCGAGGACCTCGGCCCCGACGGCACGCCGACCAGCGGCTCGGGAACGACCGCGTGGACCGCGACCACGGGCCAGCGCACCGTTCAGCTCGGCAGCAGCCGGAACGTGCGCCCCGGCGCGCAGGGCATCGCGCCCACTCCGGTGTTCCTGCTGCCGCAGACCCTCCCGGTCACCGCCCCCGCCGACGCCGGCACCGTCACCGCGCGGGTGAACGGCCGGGCCCGCCTCGACGCCGTGCTCGTGCAGCCGGTGATCTCGCACCTGGGCCTGACCGGCAGCAGCCGCCTCGACGTCTACGTCAACGCCACCTCCTCGACCGTGCCGCAGCACCTCAGCGACTCGGGACGGGTGCTCGCGACGCGCTACGACGCCACCGGACGCCAGGTGGGCGCGCCGATCCCGCTGAACGGGAACGGCACCGTCACGGTCGTCGCCGGCGGCTTCACCACGGTGGTGCCGCGATGACGCCGACGGATGTCACGATCAACGACGTCGCGCGGGCGGCGGGCGTGAGCAAGGGGCTGGTCTCCCTCGCCCTCAACGGCAAGCCCGGCGTGGCGGTGGAGACCCGCGACCGCATCCTCTCGGCCGCCCGGGAGCTCGGCTTCACGCCGAACCCGAGCGCCCGCGGTCTCACCACCCGGCGCGCCTACGCCCTCGGCCTGATCCTGCGCAGAGCGGCGCGCACCATCGAGGTGGACCCGTTCTTCGCGGCGTTCATCGCCGGCGTGGAGACCGTGCTCGCCGAGCGCGGCCAGGTGCTGGTGCTGACGGTCGTGCCCGACCACGAGGCCGAGGCGCGCGCCTACGAGCGGCTCGCCGTGGACAAGCGCGTGGACGGCTTCCTGCTCACCGACCTCCTGGCCGACGACCACCGCATCGGCCTCGTGCAGCGGTTCGGCTCGCAGGCCGTCTCGCTGGGCGAGCCTATCGGCGGGAGCCCGTTCCCGGTCATCACCCGCGACTACGACGCGGGCATCGACGAGCTCGTCGCCCATCTGGTCGGGCTCGGGCACACCCGCATCGCGCACGTGTCCGGCGACGAGCGGATGCTGCACGGCCTCCGCCGACGCGAGCGCTTCGAGCAGGCGATCCGGGCGGCCGGCCTCAGCCCGATCATCGTCCCCACCGACTTCTCGCCCGAACAGGGCGCGGAGGCCACCAAGGCGCTCCTCGACTCCGCGGAGCCGCCGACAGCCATCGTCTACGGCAACGACCCGATGGCGATCGCGGGGATGGGAGTCGCCCACGAGCGACGGCTCCGCCTCCCCCACGACTTGTCCATCACAGGGCTCGACGGCTCCCAGATCGGGACCTACATCTATCCGAGCCTGACGACCCTGGACAACGACCCGGCCGGCTGGGGCATCGCCGCCGCCACCGCACTGCTGCGGCTGGTGGAAGACGGCGAGCCTGCCGATGTCGCCCTGCCCCCCGCCCGACTGGTGGTGCGCGCCTCGACGGCCGCGCCATCGCGTCACTGAAATCACGAGAAAGAGCATTGATCATGCGTAAAAGCATCACCGGCTTCCGCAGACTCGCGGTCGCCGTCATCAGCGCCGGCGTCGTCGCCGGCACCCTGGCCGCGTGCGGCGCCAGCGGCGGAGGCGGACAGACCGACGCCATGAAGGCGCACGGCCCGATCACCATCTGGTACTCGAACAACGCCCAGGAGGTGCAGTGGGGCAAGGCCATGGTGTCCTCCTGGAACTCCGCGCACCCGAACGAGAAGATCAAGGCCCAGGAGGTCCCGGCCGGCAAGAGCACCGAGGAGGTCATCGGCGCCGCCATCACCGCGGGCACCACGCCGTGCCTGGTGTTCAACAACCTCCCGGCCGCGACCGGTCAGTGGGAGAAGCAGGGCGGCCTGGTCGACCTGTCGAAGTTCTCCGACGGCAACTCCTACATCGAGGGGCGCAGCGGCGCGGCGGCCGACCAGTACAAGTCCCCGAACGGCGACTACTTCCAGATGCCGTGGAAGCAGAACCCGGTGATGATCTTCTACAACAAGGCCATCTTCCAGAAGGCCGGGATCGACCCGAACAACCCGGACCTGTCGACCTATGACAAGTTCCTGGCCGCCGCCCAGAAGATCAAGTCGTCCGGCGCCGCGCCGTACGCGATCTACCCGGCCCCGACCAGCGAGTTCTTCCAGCCGAACTTCGACTACCTGCCCCTGCTGGCCGCCCAGACCGGCGGCAAGACGTTCATCGAGAACGGCAAGTCCACCATCACCAGCCAGGACTCGCTCGACGTGGCCAACTTCTGGAAGACCATCTACTCCGACGGCCTCGCCGGCAAGGAGCAGTACCAGGGCGACGCCTTCGCTGACGGCAAGGCGGCCATGGCCATCGTCGGCCCGTGGGCGATCGCGTACTACGGCGACAAGGTGCAGTGGGGCTCGGTGCCCGTCCCGACCAAGGACGGCAAGGCCGCCGACCAGACGTACACCTTCCCCGACGCCAAGAACATCGGCATGTACACGTCCTGCAAGAACCAGGGCACGGCCTGGGACGTCATCAAGTTCGCGACCTCCAAGGCCCAGGACGGCAAGCTGCTCGACGTCTCCGGCCAGATGCCGATCCGCTCCAACGTCGCGAGCGTGTACTCGAGCTACTTCGACTCGCACCCGGCCTACAAGCAGTTCGGCGACCAGAGCGAGCGCACCGCGGACGACCCGACCGGCGTGAACACGATCGGCCAGCTGCAGGCTCTGCGCGACGCCTACTCCAAGGCGGTGATCAACGGCTCCGGCACGGTCGAGGACGCCTTCAAGGCCGCATCGCAGAAGATCGATCAGCTCCAGAGCCAGAAGTAGCCATGAGCACGATCTCCGCACCCCCGGCGGCGGGCACCACGCCCGCCGCCGGGCCGGCCCGGCGGCGCCGGCCGCTGCTGCGGCGCATCCTCGGCACCAACCCGCTCGGCTGGCTGTTCGCCGCGCCGTACCTGGTCTTCGTCCTGGTGATCTTCGCGTACCCGCTGGTGTACGCGATCTACATCTCGTTCTTCGACTACTTCTTCGCGGCCCCCGGGGCACAGGTCAGCCAGCCCTTCGTCGGGTTCCAGAACTACGTGCAGGCCTTCACCGACCCGGCCGTGCTGCAGTCGTTCGCCAATGTCGGGATCTTCCTGATCATCAACGTGCCGCTCACCGTGGTGCTGTCGCTGGTGCTGGCGAGCGGGCTCAACAGCATCACCCGGTTCCGCACCTTCCTGCGCGTGAGCTACTACGTGCCGTACGTCACGGCGAGCGTCGCGATCATCGGCGTCTGGCTGTTCCTGTTCAACAGCACGGGACTCGTGAACCAGATCCTCGGCCCGCTCGCGCCGAACCCGTCGTGGTTCGTGAACCCGGTGCTCGCCATGCCGACCATCGCCATCTACGTGACCTGGAAGCAGCTCGGCCTCTACATCCTGCTGTACCTCGCCGCGCTGCAGGGCGTGCCGCGCGAGCTGTACGAGTCGGCCGCCACCGACGGCGCCGGGCGGATCCGCCAGTTCCTCTCCGTCACCGTCCCCGGCGTGCGCCCGGCCACCGTGCTCGTGCTGCTGCTCGCCACCATCACCGGGGCCAACCTGTTCACCGAGCCGTACCTCCTCACCGGAGGCGGCGGACCGGACGGGCACTCCACCTCGCCGGTGCTCCTCATCTACCAGCAGGGCATCCAGCAGGGTCACCCGGGCTACGCCTCAGCCATCGGCGTCGTCCTCGTGATCCTGGTGCTGATCATCGGCTGGCTGCAGAACCGATTCGCCGGAGGACGCGACTGATGACCACTCTCAAGACCGCACCGCGCAAGCGCCGCCGCGACATGGGCGCGGCCACCCGGCTCAGCCGGCCGCAGGCGATCCTGCAGGGCATTGTGCTGACGCTCGGCGCCATCGCCTTCCTGTTCCCCTTTTACTACATGCTGATCGGGTCGCTGCAGGCGGCGCCCGACACGACTGTGGCGGGCGCGTTCCCGAACCCGGCCAACCTCACGCTGCACAACTACGCGGCGATCGACTCCCGGATCAACCTCTGGACAGGACTCGTCAACTCGGGCATCTTCACCGGCGGCGTGCTGCTGTTCACCGTCGTGTTCGGGGTGCTCGCCGGCTACGCGCTGTCGATCCTGCAGTGGCGCGGGCGCGGGGTGACCTTCGGGCTGGCGCTGCTGGTGCAGACCATCCCGTTCCAGCTCCTGATGATCCCGCTCTACGTGCTCATCGCGCGCAACTACGGCCTGGCCGACAGCTATCTGGGGATGATCCTGCCGTTCGCCATCAACTCGGCGGCGGTGCTCATCTTCCGGCAGTACTTCCTGCAGCTTCCGCGCGAGCTGTTCGACGCCGCCCGCGTGGACGGCGCCGGAGAGTTCACGCTGCTGTGGCGGGTCGCCCTGCCCCTGGTGCGCCCGGCGCTCGTGACCGTTCTGCTGCTGACCTTCATCGGCCCCTGGAACGAGTTCCTCTGGCCGTTCCTGATCACGAAGGAGGCGAGCCTGCAGCCGCTGGCCGTCTCGCTGGCCAACTACATCAGCACGGTCGCGGCCTCCACCTCCAACCCGTACGGCGCGATCCTCGCCGGCGCGGTGGTGCTGGCCGGACCCGTCGTGGTGCTGTTCATCGTGTTCCAGCGCTACTTCACCTCCACCGACATCGGCTCGTCCGTCAAGGGCTGAGCCGCCCGCCCGCAACACACGCAAGGAGAATCGTGGACGCCGCCTACACCGACGCCCTCCGCCGCAACTACGAGGAGGCGCTGAGGCACTCCAACGCCCTCACCGACCACATCTCGACCGATCAGTTCTCGGCGGAGTACGTCGACCCGCCGGACTGGGCGATCGGGCCCTTCCAGCGGGACCCCGCGCTCACCTTCCGGCTCGACGGCCAGTGGGACGACCCCACCGGCGTCGGCTGGACCTCCAGCGCGATCTTCAACCCCACGCTGATCGAGCGCGACGGCGAGCTGCACCTCTTCTACCGCGCCTCGCCGCGGATGGAGTCGACGGCGAGCCGCATCGGGCACGCCGTGCGCCGCGACGGGGTCTGGCACGACGACCCGGCCAACCCGGTCGTGTACCCGACGCTCGACAACGAGACGCTGGGCTGCGAGGACCCCAAGGTCTACGAGGCGGACGGCCGCTACGTGCTGTTCTACAACGCGATCCGCCGCACCGACGAGGGCGAGACCGCGGTCGACATCATGGGGATGGTCTCCGACGACCTGGTGTCGTGGGAGAAGATCGGCCTCGTCGTGCCGCTGGAGGTCTCGCTGGGCTGGGCGAAGGGCGCGGTCGTCCCGCGCGACGAGTGCGGCCGCGCCGTGCGGATCGGCGGCGAGTACCTGATGTACCTCTCCGAGGGCTGCGGCGGCCGCCCGACGATCGGCCACTCCGACGACCTGGTCTCCTGGACCTTCACCGAGCAGCCCTATCTCGACCTGTCGCCGCTGCCCGGCAGCCTGTTCGAGGTCGCCTGCGCCGTGGTGCGCGGCGACGACCTCGTGCTGGACTTCTTCTACGCCGACGAGAACGGCGACTTCGCCGCCGCCCAGGCGCACTACACCGTCGACGCCCCGTTCACCCAGCTCGGCCTCCACCGCGGCGGCTCGCTCGCCTGGGGCGGCCTGCAGAAGCTCGACGGCCGCTGGTCGTTCGCGCAAGGCTGGGACGCTCCCCGCGGCGAACGCGAACTCTACATCTACAAGGAGGTCACGAAGTGACTGCCCCCTTCCCGTACACACTCTCGCGCGCCGGCGTCGTGATGACACCCGATCCAGGCGAGCCGCTGGAGGCCGAGGGCGTGCTCAACCCCGCGTCGGGCCGCACTCCCGACGGCGAGCTGTACCTGCTGCCCCGGCTGGTCGCCGACGGCAACGTGTCCCGGGTCGGCCTGGCCCGCGTCGTGATCGAGGACGGCGTACCCGTCGGCGTGGAGCGCGAGGGCGTCGTGCTGGCGCCCGACCGCGACTTCGAGCGCGGCAGGCGCAACTCCGGGGTCGAGGACCCGCGCACGACCTTCGTGCCGGCGCTCGGCCTCCACGTGATGACCTATGTCGCGTACGGCCCGCTCGGGCCGCGCACCGCCGTGGCGGTCTCCTCCGACCTGCGGTCGTGGCGGCGCCTGGGCCCGGTGACCTTCGAGTACGACGACGGGCTGGGCGTCGACCTGGCGCTGTTCCACAACAAGGACACGGTGTTCTTCCCGGAGCCCGTCACCGGGCCGGATGGGGTCGAGAGCCTGGCGGTGCTGCACCGGCCGGTGTGGGACCTCGGCGAGGTCCGCGACGGCGAGGGCGAGCATCCCCCGACCGGTCTGGAGGAGAAGCGGCCGAGCATCTGGATCGCGTTCATCCCCCTGGCCGCGGTGCGGGACGACCTGGGCGAGCTGACCCGGTGGCGGCACAACCGCTTCCTCGCGGGTCCCGAGTTCCCGTTCGAGGAGCTCAAGATCGGCGCGGGACCCGCGCCCGTGCGGGTGCCCGAGGGCTGGCTGCTGCTGCACCACGGGGTCACCGGGCGGCTGGAGCGCGGCGTCGACCAGCAGAAGCACGTCAACTACGCGGCAGGGGCGATGATCCTCGACGCCGACGAGCCGTGGAAGGTGATCCAGCGGACCGCCGAGCCGCTGCTGAGCGCCGAGACCGCGGAGGAGCGCAGCGGCATCGTGCCGAACGTCGTCTTCCCCACCGCGATCGAGCGGGTCGGCGACACCGACTGGGTGTTCTACGGGATGGCGGACTCGAAGATCGGCGTCGCGAAGCTGGAGCGGGTGGTCTGAGCCAACGCCCGGGTCTGGAACGCGGACACCGATCCGGGACATGATGTCGAGACGGCGCCCTCCCGTTCGTATGGACGGTGAGAGGAAGGAATCACCACCATGTCCCAGTACCTGCTCAGCGTCTACCAGCCCGACGGGCCCATCCCGGAGCCGGAGGCCCTCGCCGCGATCGGCGCGGACCTCGACGCCCTCAACACCGAGATGAGGGCGGCCGGAGCCTGGGTGTTCTCCAACGGGCTCCTGCCGCCGGCTTCGGCGACCGTGCTGAAGCCGACCGGCTCCGAGGTGCTCGTCACCGACGGCCCGTTCGCCGAGGGCAAGGAGCACCTCGGCGGCTTCACCATCGTCGACGTGCCCGACCTGGACGCCGCCCTCGAGTGGGGCAGACGCCTCGCCGTCGCGACGACGCTGCCGATCGAGGTGCGGCCGTTCGCGTGACCGCGGCAACGGATGGCGCGGCCGTCTCCTCCGGAACGATCGACTCGATCTTCCGCGAGGAGTACGGCCGCGCCGTCTCCGTGCTCTACCGCTCGCTCGGCGACCTCGACCGCGCCGAGGACGCCGTGCAGGAGGCCTTCGCGGTCGCCGTCGCCCGCTGGCCGCTCGACGGCGTCCCGCCCGCCCCGGCGGGCTGGCTGATCACGACCGCCCGCCGCCGCGCGATCGACCGGCTGCGCCGCGAGGCGGTCGGACGCGAGCGCGAGGCCGAGGCCACGTCGCTGCTCGCGCTGGCCTCCACCTTGGAGACGACCGACGTCGGCCCCGTCGCCGACGACCGGCTGCGGCTCATCTTCACCTGCTGCCACCCCGCGCTCGCGCCGAACGCGCGGGTGGCGCTCACCTTGCGCCTGCTCGGCGGGCTCAGCACCGCCGAGATCGCCCGCGCCTTCCTGGTCCCGGAGGCGACGCTCGCGCAGCGGATCTCCCGCGCGAAGGCGAAGATCCGCGACGCGCGCATCCCGTACCGGGTGCCGGCAGCAGCCGACCTCCCGGAACGGCTCGGCTCGGTGCTCGCGGTGCTCTATCTGATCTTCAGCGAGGGCTACACGGCGAGCGCCGGAGAACGGCTGGTGCGCGAGGAGCTGTGCGACGAGGCGATCCGCCTGGCGCGCCTCCTCACCGCGCTGCTGCCCGACGAGCCGGAGGCGCAGGGCCTGCTCGCGCTCCTGCTGCTCGTCGACGCCCGTCGCCGGGCCCGCGTCGACGCCGACGGTTCGATGGTCGCCCTCCCCGACCAGGACCGCGGTCGCTGGGACGCGGCGCTCATCGCCGAGGGCCACGCGATCGTCCGGCGCTGCCTGGTCGCCGGCCGCCCGGGCCCGTACCAGCTGCAGGCGGCCATCCAGGCGGTGCACGACGACGCGCCACGCGCCGAGGACACCGACTGGCGGCAGATCGTCGCCCTCTACGACCAGCTCCTGCGGGTGCAACCCACCCCCGTCGTCGCCCTCAACCGTGCCGTCGCCGTCGCAGAGGCGGTCGGACCGGAGGAGGCGCTCGCGGCGATCGAGCCGGTGCGCGACGAGCTCGGGTCCTTCTACCTGCTGCACGGGATCCGCGCCGGGCTGCTGCGTCGGGCCGGCCGCCCGGAGGAGGCCGCCACCGAGTACGACGCGGCCGTGCGGCTGTGCGCCAACGACAGCGAGCGGGAGTTCCTCGCCCGGCAGCGGGCGCTGCTGCCCGAGGGCTGATCCGGCGGATCCGGCTGACCCGGCGGATCCGGCGGATTCACCGGCTTCCGTCCGGGCGGCCCGCGGTGGAGAGTGGTGCCATGGACATCGCATTCCTCGGGCTCGGCCGGATGGGCCGCGAGCTCGTCCCTCATCTGATCGACGCCGGGCACAGCGTGACCGTGTGGAACCGCTCGCCGGAGCCGGCCGAGACGATCGGCCGCCGCGGCGCACATGTCGCTGCCTCCGCTGCCGACGCGGTCGCCGGAGCCGACGCCGTCGTGAGCGTGCTGTTTGGGCCGGAGGCCGTGCGCGAGACCCTGCTGGACCCGGATCTAGCCTGGCGGCGCGGCGCGCTCTGGATCGACGTGACAACGGTGTCCCCGGAGGACGCGTCCGGGTTCGCCGAGCGCGCCGCCGCGCTCGGCATCCGCTACGTCGCCTCCCCCGTCGTCGGGTCGCTCGCGCCCGCCAGGGCCGGCGCGCTCGCGGTGCTCGTCGGCGGCGAGCACGACGCCGTCATCGACGCCAAGCGGATCGTCGGGCTCTGGGCCGACCAGGCGAAGCTGCGGACGTTCGCCACGCCGGCCGCCGCCACTGCAGCGAAGCTCGTGGCCAACCTGGCGCTCGCGATCTCGATGGAGGCGCTGTCGGAGTCGTTCCGGCTCGGCCGGGCCGCCGGCCTGACCGCCGACGAGGTGCTCTCGACGCTGTCGCTGACCGCGGTCGCCCCGCTCGCCGCGACGAAGGGCCCGCTCGTCGCCGCTGGCGACTACGACGACGCGCAGTTCACCGCCGGCGCGCTGGCCAAGGACACCCGCCTGATGCTCGCGACCGCCGACGTCCCGCTCCCGGCCGTTGCGCTGGTCGCCGCCGAACTCCAGCGCGCCATCGACGCCGGACAGGGCGACCAGGACTTCTCGGTGATCGCCCGCGACCGTTGAGCGCGTCGCGCTTGTGACGCCGACTCCCGGCCCCCTACGCTCGGCGGAAGGCGTGCAACACGCCGACGACGAGAGGCGGGGGCCATGCGTTTCATCCAGTCGCCGGAGCGGCGCACGCAGACGCACGCTCCGGACACCGTCAGCGCGCCCCTCCTGAAGCGCAGCCCGCTGCTGTTCGGCTTCGTCGTCACGCTCGGCGCGCTGGGCGCGGTGGCGACGGGCTACATGCTCTACGGCCTCCGGTCGATCATCTTCTCGGTGTTCCTCGCCGCGTTCGCCACCGTCGGCCTGGACCCGCTCATCCGCTGGTTCCAGCGACACGGCATGAAGCGTGCCTGGGCGATCGTCACGGTCATCCTGCTCATCGTCGGCGTGCTCGTCGCGATCGTCTGGGTGGTCGTGCCGCTGATCGTGCAGCAGATCACGAACCTCGCGACGGCCATCCCCGCCGAGATCACCAAGCTGCGCGCCCAAGGCTGGTTCGACGGCACCAACGAGGCGAGCAACGGCGTGCTCGGGCAGGCGCTGGCCTGGATCTCCGACCAAGTGAAGAACCCGCAGACCTGGGCGAACATCGGCAACGGCCTGGTCGGCTTCGGCCTCTCGGTGCTTAACGGCTTCACCACCGGCTTCTTCATCGCCATCCTGACGATCTACTTCATCGCCTCCTACGACACCACCAAGGCGTCGCTGTACCACCTGGTGCGCCAGTCCCGCCGCGACCGGTTCGAGGGCTACTCCGAGCGCATCCTGCAGAACTTCGGCAAATACCTGAGCGGGATGGTGGTCCTCGCGTTCTTCAACGCGACCTACAGTCTCATCCTGCTGATCGTGACCGGCGTGCCCGGGGCGTTCCTCATCGCGCTCGCGGCCTTCTTCATCACGCTGATCCCGCTGATCGGAACGGTGCTCACCACCATCCTGATGACCATCCTGGCGCTGATCCACTCGCCGGTGAGCGCGGTCGTCGTGCTGATCTTCATGCTGATCTACATGCAGGTGGAGGCCTACATCCTCACCCCCCGGGTGATGGGCAAAGCGGTGCAGGTCCCCGGCTCGGTCGTTCTCATCTCGGCCCTCGCCGGGTCGACGCTGTTCGGCCTCCCCGGGGCGCTGGTCGCCATCCCGATCTCCGCCGGCATCATCCTGATCGTCAAGGAGGTCGTGATGCCGAGAAAGGACCGGACCTAGCGCTTCTCTGGGGCGACCCCGGGGGCGGTGCCGGCCGCAAGGAACGCCGTGCCGAAGCACAGTTCGTCCCAGGTCGTGTCCACGAGCCCCTCCTGCATGGCCGCCCGGATGGCCTCCCACGGCCGCCGCCCGATCCAGGCGTCGAGCGAGGCCGAGCTCCCCACCACCGCGACCCCAGCGCGGATCAGCCAGCGAGGCGTCCCGTCCGGGACCTTCAGGTCGAGCACCGCCCACCGCCCGCCGCCGGCGAGGGCCGCGGCTCCGTGCGCGACGACGCGCGCGCACTCCGGCACCTGGGTCAGCGCGTAGGTGGAGAGGATCGCGTCCACGCCGTCCGGGAAGTCGTACCCCAAAGAAGAACCTCCATCGAACGATCTTGATCCATGCCCTCCTGAATCGGGCCCGCACCTTGTTCGCTCTCGGCCGAACGCGTGGAAGAAATCTCCCTCACTATGCGCAGACGACTTCGTGCTTGGGCGGACCCGTTCAGCTGGGTGCTCATCGTTGTCGAAGCCGTCGGGGTCCTCGCGAGTATCGCGTGGCCGGCTAGCCAAATCGTGGCTGTGCCAACCTCGCTCGTCGCGTGCTTTGTGGCATTCAGCGTCAAGGGACGGCGAGCGAGCTCGTACAACCGGATATTGATCGTCCTTGGGCTCGTCGCCTTCGTGCTCTTCATCAGCCACATGCGGTCGATCTCCTCGGTGTTCTGACCGAGGCAGCTCTGGATGTCCAGCTCGCGGCGACCTGCAAACGCCAGGGCGGACGCCAATCGGATGCAGACGTGAGGGCGCTTTTCGAATAGGGCAGTCAATAGTGGATGGTGCCCACGGATTCAGCCCACACGCAAAAAGCCCGGTCAGATTTGGCATCTGACCGGGCTTTCAGTGGTGCGCCCCCAGGGACTTGAACCCTGAACCCATTGATTAAGAGTCAATTGCTCTGCCGATTGAGCTAGAGGCGCATTCGTTCCGGTTTCCCGGACCGAGGCTCAACATTAGCATCCGAGTCGGGCAGGGCGCCAATCGGGCCGCGCCCCGCGCGAAGCCCGGGCGTGTCTGCGCGCCGGGCCGCTAGGCTCCTGGCGTGACCGACGCACGCGACACCGTCCAGCAGCTCTCCGACGACCTGGCGCTCGCGCAGCGGCTCGCCGATCTCGCCGACAGCATCTCGTCCGCGCACTTCCGCGAGCGCGGGCTCCACATCGACACCAAGCCCGATCGGACGTTCGTCACGGAGGCCGACCTCGCCGTCGAGCGGGCCATCCGGGAGGCGCTCGCCGCCGAGCGGCCCGGCGACGGCATCCTCGGCGAGGAGTACGGCACCGAGGGCGACGCCGCACGGCAGTGGATCCTCGACCCGATCGACGGGACCTCAAACTACCTGCGCGGCGTCCCGGTGTGGGGCACGCTCATCGCTCTCGCCGAGAACGGCAAGCCCGTCGTCGGTGTGGTCAGCTCCCCCGCCCTCGGCAAGCGCTGGTGGGCCGCGGCCGGCGGCGGCGCGTGGACGACCGACGCGCCTGGGGCCGAGCCGCGCCGCATCCGGGTGTCCGGCGTCGACGACCTCGCGAACGCGTCGATCAGTTTCCAGAGCATCGCGCAGTGGGATCAGGCCGGCTACCTCGACCGCCTGATCGCCCTGACCCGGCGAGTGTGGCGGGACCGGGCCTACGGCGACATGTGGTCGTACATGCTGCTCGCCGAAGGCCTCCTGGACGCGGTCGGCGAGTTCGACGTGAAGACCTACGACCTCGCCGCGCTCATCCCGATCGTCGAGGAGGCCGGCGGCGTGTTCACCTCGGTGACGGGCGAGCCGGGGCCCGGCAACGGCTCCTCGCTCGCATCGAACGGGCTGCTGCACCCTGCGCTGCTCGACGCGCTCGCCTAGCGGTCGGCCGCGCAATCGGCGCCGGCTCGCGACAAGCGCAGCAACGCACCAACACACCGACCCTCGCGACGCCACTCCTGCGCACCCTCGGCCGCGCGACGCCGCACCCAATAGGCTCGAACCGTGAACACCCACACCGACGAGCCCCTCGTGCACATCGCCGGCTTCCGGATGGACTTCGGGCGGACCACCGTCATCCGCGACCTCTCGTTCGACATCGTCCGCGGCGAGACGTTCGGCTTCCTCGGCAGCAACGGCTCGGGCAAGACCACCACCATCCGCGCGCTGCTGGGCATCTACCAGCCGACCGCCGGCGTCCTGCACATCGACGGCAGGGACTTCTCTCCGGAGGCCGGTGAACGCCTCGGCTACCTCCCGGAGGAGCGCGGTCTCTACAAGAAGGAGTCCGTCATCGACGTGATGGTCTACTTCGGCCGGCTGAAAGGCCTGGGCACCGAGCAGGCGAGGCGCTGGTCGCGCGAGTACCTCGAGCGCGTCGGGATCGCCGACAAGGAGAAGGTCCGGCTCGACAAGCTCTCCGGCGGCCAGCAGCAGAAGGTGCAGCTCGGCGTCACGATCATGAACCAGCCGGAGCTGCTCATCCTGGACGAGCCGACGAAGGGCTTCGACCCGGTCAACCGCCGCCTGCTGATGGACATCATCGACGACCAGAAGCGCGCCGGCTCCACGGTCATGATGGTGACGCACCAGATGGAGGAGGTCGAGCGCCTCTGCGACCGCGTCATCCTGCTCAAGGACGGCATGTCGCGCGCCTACGGCACCGTGTCGGAGGTGCAGGAGCAGTTCGGCGGCACGGTCGTGCACGTGGATCACGACGGCACGATCCCGCCCTCCCCCGCCTACCGCATCGCATCGGACGAGCACGGGCACGCCGAGCTGGAGGTGGCGAACGACGCCGACACCGCCGCGATCCTGCACGCGCTGGTGGAGGCCGGCCTCCACCTCACGCGCTTCGCCCCCACCCGCAAATCCCTCGACGACATCTTCGTCGAGGTCTACGGCGCCGAGAGCCGCGAGGAGGACTGACCATGGCCAGACACAACCTCGCCACCGTCATCGGGTTCGAGTTCACCCGCACGATCAAGAAGCGCAGCTTCTGGGCGGTGACGCTCATCCTGCCGATCCTGGTGTTCGGGCTGGGCACGCTGATCGTCTCGGCGAACGTCTCCAGCGCGAACACGGCCGACCAGCAGAAGAACGCGCGCTTCGACTTCCTCTACGTCGACGCCTCCGGTCTGGTCGACCCCGCCATCGCGCACAGCTACGGCGGCAAGCAGATCGCCAGCAGCTCCGAGGGCGTCGAGGAGGTCCAGATCGGCGGCACGCCCGCCTTCTTCGACTACCCGGCCGACCCGTCCAAGCAGGCGATCAAGGTCTACGGGGCCGACGCCGGCGTGTTCCAGAACAGCAAGTACTCGGCCGTCGCCCAATCGCTGCTGTCGGCGAGTGTGGAGGAGAAGCTGGACAGCCCGGTGGATGTCGCGATCCTCCGCGGCGACACGAACACGACGACCACCACCTTCAAGAACGGCGCGGTCGCGCCCGGGTTCGAGGCGATCCTGCCCGCGCTGCTTTTCCTGGCCGCGTTCTTCGTCGTGATCGTCTTCCTGGGCAATCAGATGCTGAACTCGACGCTGGAGGAGAAGGAGAACCGCGTCACGGAGATGATCCTCACGACGATCAACCCGACCAACCTGCTGGTCGGCAAGGTGGTGTCGCTCTTCGCGGTGGGTCTCATCCAGATCGCCGTGTTCGCGCTGCCCGTCGTGGTCGGCTACCTGTTCTTCCGCGACCAGCTCGCCATCCCGAACTTCGACCTGAGCACGCTTGTGTTCGATCCGCAGAAGATGATCGTCGGCGCGCTCATCACCATCGGCGGGTTCGCGCTGTTCACCGGGACGCTCGTGGCCGTCGGCGCGGTCATGCCCACCGCGAAGGACGCCGCGCCGTTCTTCTCCGTCGTGGTCTTCGCGGTGGTCATCCCGATCTATGCGTCCAGCTATGCGATCAGCACCCCGGAGGCTCCGATCGTGCAGATCCTGGCCTACTTCCCGTACACGGCCCCGATCACCGCGCTCATCCTCAACGCGTTCGGCTCGCTGCCGCTGTGGCAGGCGATCATCATCATCGTCGAGCTGTTCGTCCTCTCGTACATCGTGCTGCGGCTGGCCGTGCGGCTGTTCCGGTACGGGTCGATCGAGTACTCCAGCAAGGTGCGGATCCGGGATGTGCTCAGCCGCCGGTCGAGCACGGGCTCGGCGGTCCGCTGATGCGCGCCGTCGTCGTTCCGCAGCCCGGTGACGCTGACGTCCTCGCCGTCGCCGAGGTGCCGGAGCCGCAGCCGCAGCCTGGCGAGGTCCGCATCCGTGTGACCGCAGCCGGCCTCAACGGCGCCGACCTCAGCCAGCGCCGCGGGTTCTACCCTCCGCCGCCCGGCGCGCCCGCGTGGCCGGGGCTGGAGGTGTCGGGCGTGATCGACGCCGTCGGCTCGGACGTCGCGCCCGCTCTCTGGCGCGCGGGTGACCCGGTCTGCGCGCTGCTGCCCGGCGGCGGCTACGCCGAGTACGTCACGGTGGACGCCGGTCTCGTCCTCCCGATCCCGCCCGGTGTCGACCCGGTGGAGGCCGCGGGCCTGCCCGAGGTCGCGGCGACGGTCTGGTCGAACGTCTTCGACCTCGGCGCGCTCGCCCCCGGCGAGACGCTGCTCGTCCACGGCGGTTCCAGCGGGATCGGCAGCATGGCCATCCAGCTGGCCCACGCGCTCGGGTCGCCGGTGATCGCGACCGCGGGCAGCCCGGAGAAGGCCGCGTTCTGCCGCGGGCTCGGCGCGGACGCCGCCGTCGACTACCGCACCGACGACTTCGTGGCGGCCGTGCGCGCCTTCACCGACGACCGCGGGGCCGACGTCGTCCTCGACATCGTGGGCGGCGCCTACATCGCCCGCAACCTGGATGCCCTCGCCACCGGCGGCCGGATCATGTCGATCGCCGTCCGCGACAGGACGCCCGCCGCCGTGGACATGGGCCTGCTGATGCGCAAGCGCGCCCGCATCCAGGGCACGACGCTGCGCGCCCGCCCGCTCGCCGAACGGGTCGCGATCATCGCGGCCGTCCGCGAGCACGTCTGGCCGCTGCTGGAGTCGGGCGCCGTCCGCCCGGTCATCGACTCGGTGTTCCCGCTGGAGGACGCGGCGCAGGCGCACCGGAGGATGGAGTCGTCGGCCCACCTCGGGAAGATCCTGCTGCGCGTCTCCTGAGGCGGGCGTCGACGGCCGCCGCGAGCCCGGCGCCGATCGCGTAGGCCAGCAGGTCGGTCCCCTGGAAGGTCGATCCGAGCACGAGCTCGACCCCGGGGATCGTCGCCGACAGCTGCGCAGGCACGCCGGTGAGCTGCAGCAGCTCCACGGCGGCGCAGATCGCGAAGGCCACCCCGCCGGTGACCGTGCTCGACGCCCGCGGGGCGAGCAGAGCAACCAGCACGAAGACGAGCACGGCGTAGAGCGCGTCGCCCGCGAACGCGCCGGCCGGAGTGTCGACGGTCTCGTGGACGGTGAGGCCGAGGACGATCGTGCCGACCCCCGTGAGAGTCAGGAGGGCGCGGCGGCGGGCGAGGAGAGGCACGGGTCCGAGGGTATTCCGCGATCCCCCGCCCGGGCGTCCGGCCGAGGTCGGATGCGGGGTCCGCCGCTCGGATGAGGCTCCCCAATGACTCGTGCCGCCGATGACCGGTCCGGCCGCGTTCGGTGGGAGGATCGAGGAATGACCGCGCTCCCCTCCGACGACCAGCTGCTCGCCCTGCCGAAGGCGGAGCTCCACCTGCACATCGAAGGCACCCTCGAACCCGATCTGGCGTTCGAGCTCGCCGGGCGGAACGGCGTGCAGCTGCCGTACGCCTCCGTCGACGAGCTGGCCGCGCAGTACGACTTCTCCGACCTGCAGTCGTTCCTCGACCTGTACTACGCGACCATGGCCGTGCTGCGCACCGAGGAGGACTTCGCCGAGCTCACCCGCCGCTACCTGGCGACCGCGGCCGGGCAGGGGGTCCGGCATGCCGAGCTGTTCTTCGACCCCCAGGCGCACGTGTCGCGCGGGGTGCCGATCGAGGCGGTCGTCGACGGGATCAGCGGCGCCCTGGCGGAGGCCGAGCGCGACCTCGGCATGTCCGGCGGGCTCATCCTGTGCTTCCTGCGCGACCAGCCGGTGGAGTCCGCCGACGCCGTCCTGAGCGCCGCGCTCACCCGGCCCGACCGGCTGCTCGGCGTGGGCCTCGACTCCGCGGAGGTCGGCTATCCGCCCGAGCTGTTCGCCGACGTGTTCGCCCGAGCGAAGGACGCCGGACTGCACGCCGTCGCTCACGCCGGCGAGGAGGGTCCGCCCGCCTACATCAGGCAGGCGCTCGACGTCCTCGGCGTCGAGCGGATCGACCACGGCATCCGGGCGGCCGAGGACCCGGACCTGATGGCGCGCCTGGCCGCCGACGGCATCCCGCTGACGGTGTGCCCGCTCTCCAACGTCCGCCTGCGCACGGTCCCGGACCTGGCAGCGCACCCGCTGCTGCGCCTCGACGCCGCCGGGGTCCGGGTCACGGTGAACTCGGACGACCCCGCCTACTTCGGCGGCTACATCGGCGACAACTACCGGGCGATCCGGGATGCGCTCGGGGTCACGGCCGAGCAGTCCGAACGGTTCGCGCGTACCTCCATCGACGCGTCGTTCGCGCCGGCCGGACGCAAGGCCGAGCTGCAGCGGGCGGTGGACGCATGGCGGAGCTGACCGGGGACGCGGCCGGAGGCTGGGTCGGGGGCGTCACGCGGCCGGACGGGCGCCAGGTGCGGTTCTTCGACACCGGAGGCAGCGGAGACCTCGCGGCCGACGCCCCCGTCGTCGTCTGGCACCACGGCACCCCGCAGACCGGAGCCGTCCTCCCGCCCGTCGCCGAGGCGGCCGCGGCTCGCGGGCTCCGCGTCGTCTCGGTCGCGCGTCCCGGGTACCCGGGCTCCGACGCCCTGCCCGGCCGCACCGTGGCCGACGCGGCGACGGACGTGCTCGCCGTCCTCGACACGCTCGGCGTCGAGCGTTTCGCGACGCTCGGCGCCTCCGGCGGCTCCCCGCACGCCCTCGCCGACGCCGCGCTCGCGCCGGGGCGCGTGAGCGCTGCGGTGTCGTTCGCCGGCATCGCCCCGTACTGGGGCGACGTCGACTGGTTCGCCGGGATGGCCGACCCCGGCGGGCTGCGTGCCGCGCTCGCCGGCCGCCAGGCCCGCCTGGCGCACGCCGAGACGGCCGAGTTCGACCCCGAGTCGTTCACCGCCCGGGACCACGAGACCCTGCGCGGCCCGTGGGCAACGCTCGGCGCGGACGCCGCCGCAGGCGCCGCCGAGGGACCGGCCGGCGAGGTGGACGACGACCTCGCCTACGTCGCGCCGTGGGGCGTCGAGCTGGGCGCGGTGACCGCTCCCGTCCTCCTGGTGCAGGGCGGACGCGACCGGGTCGTCCCGGCCACCCACGCCGGCTGGATGCTGGAACGGCTCCGCCGCGGCGAGCTCTGGCTGCGCCCGCGCGAAGGCCACGTCTCCGTGCTGACCGTGCTCGGCGTCGCGCTGGACTGGGTGGTCGCGACCTCCGCCCGCTGACCGGCCCCCGGCCTTCCACCTGCGAGTCGGCCGAGCCTGCGTCCCCGCGCCGCCTCCTTCGTTCTACTGTGGGGTCACGTGTCATGTCGCCAGTCGCCGAACGACCCGGGCACTGGCCGCGGGGAGGAGTACCGATGTCCGAGCTCGACCTCAACCAGCCGCTGACGCCTCCGGACGAGCCGCCGGCCGGGGTGACGCTCACGCCGCCCGCCGCGGTCCCGGAGGTCGGCGGCGACCAGGCCGTCGGGATGGTGGCAGTGCCGCCGGACAAGCGGGCCGAGCTCGCCGCGAAGGCGGACGAGTTCGTCGCCGGCCTGGCCGCCACGGAACCGGGCAGCCCCGAGTTCACCCGCCGCGTCGACGAGATCGCCCGGATGGGCGTTCAGGAGGTCCGCTCGTCGTCCGAGGTGTCCAACCGGATGTTGCAGCGGCCCGAGTCTTCGCTCGCGGCCGCACGCGGACGCGGTGGCCCGTCCGACCCGCAGACCCAGGTGGCGCAGACGCTGCAGCAGCTCCGGACGACGATCACCGACCTCGACCCCGGCCACGCCAACCTCTCCGGCTCGAAGGGCATCCTCGGGAGGCTGCCGGGCGGCAAGTCCGTCATGCGGTACTTCGAGCGCTACCAGCCCGCGCAGAAGCAGCTCGACGCGATCATCACGGCGCTCATCTCCGGCCAGGACGCCCTGTTGAAGGACAACGCGGCGATCGACCTGGAGCGCACCAACCTGTGGGCGACGATGGGCAAGCTCGGCGAGTACGCCACGCTCGCCAAGGCGCTGGACGACTCCATCGAGGCCCGCGCCGCCGAGCTCCGCCGCACCGACCCGGGCCGTGCGGACTCCCTCGTCGCCGACGCGCTCTTCCCGATCCGGCAGCGCCGGCAGGACCTGACGACGCAGATCGCGGTGTCGGTGCAGGGCTACCTCGCACTCGACGCCATCCGCAAGAACAACCTCGAGCTGATCAAGGGCGTCGAGCGGGCCAGGACGACGACCGTCGCCGCACTGCGCACGGCGATCATCGTCGCGCAGGCGCTCGGCAACCAGGAGCTGGTCCTCGACCAGATCAGCGCGCTGAACGACGCCACCAACTCGATGATCGACCGCACCGGCGAGCTGCTGCGGCAGCAGACGGCGCGCGTCCACGAGCAGGCCATCTCCACCGGCGTCAGCATCGAGACGCTGCAGCACGCGTTCGACAACGTGTTCGCCACGATGGACTCCATCGACAGCTACCGCGTGAAGGCGGTGGAGAGCATGGCCAAGACGGTGGACGCGCTGGAGCAGCAGATCTCGAGGTCGAAGAGCTACGTGGACCGGTCGCACTCGCAGAGCTGAGCCGCGGCAGGCCGCGGCCGGACTCAGGGCCGCGGCCGGACTCAGGGGAGGTCGAGCCGCGACGCGCCGAACCGCTCGGACAGGAAGCGCCCGTTGACCAGCAGCGCCGACGCGTCCTGCTCGGCGGCCGCGTCCCGCATCCGCGTGGCCGCACGTTCCAGCTCCCCGAGCTGCGCGATGAGGAGTCCCGAGGCGGTCGACCCGTCCGGCAGGACGTGATCGGCCGCCCACTCCGGCGGCAGCGTGACGTAGGAGCGGAGGGTGTCCGGGAGGTAGACGGTCGCGGTCAACCGCACCACGGCCTCCGGCTCCCCCTGCCCGGCGACCCGCCCGAGGGTCTCGACCAGCAGGTCGCATACCCGCCGGACCTGGGCGACGGCCTCCGCGGGCACCCGCTGGCCGAGACGCACCGGGAGCGTGTGCAGGTCGCCTTCGATGGTCGCGTCCCTGACCTGGATCTCTGAACCGGCCCGCTCCAGCCCGAGCGACTGCAGGGCCCGCGACGACGCGGCCGCGTCGCCCGCCGCCTCGGCCGAGAGCGCAGCCACCCGGGCCGCGAACGCGGTGAGCCAGTCGCCGAGCCGGAGCGCCCGGGTGGCGACGGTCGCTCCCCCGTACAGGCGGACGACCTCCGCCCGCCAGTGCGGCCCCGGCTCGTACTCGAGGGTGAGCATCTCCTCCGCGCCGGTCAGACTGACCCGCGCGATCGACCCGCGGCGCCCGGACACCCGGTCCGCGAGCGTGCGCCTCCGCTCGACGACGAGCACCCGGTCGGCCAGCGGCCGGGGCAGCGCCCGGCGGACGCTCTCGGCCAGTCCGGCCAGGAACGCCTGCGGGTCGGCCGCGGCCTCCGCATCCGTCGATTGCTCCACGCGCTCATCCAACCACGTCGCGCGGTCGTGGTGGGCGCGGGAGCGGGGCGGCCGCGCTCGACGCGCGGCGCGGGCTCAGCGACCGACGGCGGTGCGCAGGATCTGCGCCACCCGCTCCTTGTCCGCGTCGTCGAGCCCGGTCAGCGCGAAGCCGACCGGGAAGACGTTCCCGTCGTCGAGCGTCGCCGCCTGCTGGAACTCGATCGTCGCGTACCGGATCTTGAACTTCGACCCCGGCTTGAACGCGACGACGACCTTGCCGTCGGCGTCGGCGTAGGCCGGCATCCCGTACCAGGTCTTCGCGGCGAGGTCGGTGTTGTCCTTCACGAGCTGATGGAACGCCTCAGCGAGCTCCCGGTCGGTGCCCGTCAGCGCGGCGATCGCCTCGTCGCACTGCGCGGCGGCGTCGGCGCCGGCCTGCATCGCCTTCTTCTCGGCGACGGCCGCCTTGATCGCCGCCTTCTCCTCTTTGCTGAACGTGGTCTCGGCCATGATGTCCCCTTCGCGTGCGTGGTGCCGGTGATCTGCTGAGACTCAATCTACGGTCACGCGGGCGGACGCCGCTTCTCGATATCTGCGCGATCGGGATCTGCTCGATGGATCAGGTGCCGTCCACTTGGCGCTGCGAGAGCCCGCCGTCGATCCGCTCGCCCTCGACGCGCACGGTTATCCGCTCGATGCGGCCGATGGCCCACAGAACACGCAGTCCCTCCGGCCTTCGACCGGTCGAATCCGCCACTCGAGACTCATGATGTCCAGCTCTCGCACGTGATTCGCCAGGGCCAGAGGGAGGTCGAGGAGAATGCGTAGCGCCTCCCATGCCGTCATGCTTCCCACCATTCCGGCCACCGGCGCTATGCTGCCGCCGGCCCCGGTGCGGCCCTTGACGGTCGACATGGAGGCTCTTGCATGATCGTCACGCGTCGCGTCCCGGATGCATCGCCAGCATGTCGATTCCCCGGGAATCACGGTCACTCCGGGAGATCCGATATTCCCGCCATACGCTCCGCCGACGATATGGGGAGTACCGGCCGCGTGCGCGCTGTCGGCCACGACGTCCGAGAGCGTGAACGGATCGGGATCGTCCCCACAGCTGATGACGAGGTCGGCGCTCTCGAGGATGTCGGTCAGGTCGGAAGCCGACCGGACCGATCGTCGGTGCCCGGTCACCACAGGACCATCGTTCACCTCCGCGATTCTCGCGGCGGCGGCGGTCACCTTGGCCACTCCGACATCGGCTGTCGAATAGAGGGCCTGGCGGTTGAGGTTCGACACGTCGACGACGTCAGGATCGACGATGTCCAGCTGTCCGACTCCCGCCAGCGCCAAGCAATGCAACGCCCAGGATCCGACGCCTCCGATGCCCACGACGACGACTCGAGTGTCTCCGAGCCGGTCCTGGAGCTGTCGGGCGGAAGCCGGAAGGTGCTCGAAGGTCGCGATGAACTCTTCGAACAGGAGACCCTGACGGGCGTACCGCGGGTCGCCCGTCCATTTCTCTCCCCGGCCGAGAAGGCGCTCGCTCCGGAGGAGTTCGAGGCACTCGTCCACGATCTTGACGTCATCCTGAGTCGATGCCGCGAATGCGGCGCGAAGTTCAGCGACTGAGCGCGTCCCGTCGAGCAGAGGCATCAGCTCGATGACAGCGTCCGTCGCACGGAACTCCTTGACCCGCAGATCGCTCAGCGAGACGAATTGGAGGAGGTCCTCGCGCCGGAAGACGAGGACGCAGTTCCTGAGTCGAGGGTGAGTGTCAGTTGTGTCCACGAGAGTTCCGGCAGGCCGATGTCTCACTGGGCTGCCAGTGCGACGAGGGGGTCGACTCTGCCGGCTCGCCGCGCGGGGCCGATCGAGGCGAGCGTGAGGAACGCGAAGGTGACCACCGCGAGCAGCAGGAAGGCGGCAGGTTCCACTGAGACGCGGAGGCTCACACCCAATGACCGCGCGATTATCGTGGTCAGCAGCGCTCCTGCGGCTTGGCCCAGCGCTAGTCCGACGATGAGGGCGGCGGTGGACACGTAGATCGCATCCCACATCACCAGACCCGCGACACCGCGTCGCCGGGCCCCTATCGCGCGGAGCGCACCGAACTCGCCCTGGCGGCGGTGCACCGCGAAGGCCATCACTCCCGAAATGCCGATGGCTCCGAGCCCGAAGGCGATGAGGACGACCGAGAACGCCGACGCCGAGTATGCCGCCAGCTCCGCGATCGCTCGGTCGCGCATCGCGGCGCCGGTGATGACCGTCACTCCAGGGATGTCGCCGACCTGTTCGGCGACAGCGTCCCGGACGCTCGGCGCGGAGGCTCCCGGAGAGACGGAGACGTTCCATCCGGTCTCGCCGGTCAGCCCCAGCCCGCGGGCGATGGAGATCGGTACCAGCACCTGTGTCCCGGTGACCAACGAGTCGAAGGTTCCGACGACGGTCAGCTGCTCCGCGGCCGCGCCACGTGACAGGGTCACTCGGTCGCCCACGCCGGTCCCCGTGGATTTCGACAACGCCGCTGGAAGGACGATCCCCTCAGACTCGCGCAACCGTTGCGGCGTGGTCTGATCGTCGCCGTCGTTCCAGGGCAGCTGCGCCGTCTCGAAGTAGGTCTCCGGGTCCACCCCGAGAACGCTCACGCCGATCGCCCCTCCGGTCGCTCCGGTGAAGGTCGCCTGGTCCACGATCGTCCCCGAAACAACGTGTACGCCCGCAACTCCGGCGATCCTGCGGGCCATCCCCTCGTCCAGCGGGACCGCCGACGCGGCCTGGACATCCGCACCGAACTGCCGGGAGATCTGCTGGGTCATCGCCGCGCTGATCGCGGAGACCCCGATCACCAAGGCAAGCCCGAGACAGACGATTGCAGCGGTCATCGACGCGATCATCCCCAGCGGATTCGATCGCCGAAGGCGCTGTGCGGATGCCCGAGCCGGCCAGCTGCGCAGGGTGGGGATTCGAGCCAGCGTGCGGAGAGCTGTCGGCGCGAGGAACATCGACGCCAGGATGAGGCCCAGCAGACCGATGACCTTGACGGTGTCGTGATCGACGAAGAGAGCGCCGGCGGCAGGAAGCAGAAGCACGGTCACGACGCAGACCCGTACCCAGCCAGGCAGCCGCTTCGGATCCTCCTGAGCGATCGTGGCAATCGGCGGGTGGTGCAGCACCGCGACGATCGATCGCGCCGCCCCCGCCAGCCCGGCCGCGAGCCCGGTCGCGATCGCCAGCGCGACCTGCCAGACGCCGACCGCCATCGGGGGGAAAGGCAGGCCGTTGTTCGAGGTCAACAGCAGATTGAGAAGCGCGCTGACCCCGAATCCCGCACCGATGCCCGCGATCGCGCACAACACGCTCAGGACTGCCGCTTCCGCGAGCACCCTGCTGGCGAGCCACCGGCCGGAGGCCCCGACGGCACGCATCACGGCGTAGGTGGAGCTCCTCGTACGAATGGCGCCACCCAGGGCGACGGCGATGAGGATCGCCGACACGGCGACGGTGACGACGGAGGCGAGCACGAGGACCAGCGTGATCGTGGTCAAGAGCGGGCCGAAGGCGGACGTCACTGCGGAGGTGTCCTGCAGAACCAACCCTGCGGGCAGGTGCGCGGAATTGCCGGCTTTCCAGGTGTCCGCGGAGCCGGAGAAGGTGAGATCGACTCGGGTCACCTGGTTGGGAGCATTGAACAAGGTCTGCGCGGTCGTCAGGCTGACAAAGATGTTGTCGTAGGCGAGAACTCCGAGATCTCGAGGATTCGCGATTCCGACGACGTCGAGATCCGTGCGTCCTGTCGCTGCTGCCACGGCGATCGAATCCCCGACGGACACGCCGAGTCGTTCCGCGATATCGGCCGGGAGCAGAGCTTCCGTGCTGCCCTCGGTCGGAAGCCGGCCCTGCGACGCCAGCCTGCTGACCCTCGCGTTGAGATCGGTCGAATAGCCGGTGACCGTCAGATCCGCCTGCGCTCCGTCCTCTCCACGCACCGACGTCCCGCGGCTGAACGTCTTGATCGCAAGAGCGACTCCCGATAGGTCGGCCACCGCCGCGGCGTCGATCTCAGAGAAGGGCGCGCCGGCGGTCGCCGAGACGATGCCCGCCTGCCCGATCCCTCCGAGAGCGTCCACTCCGGCCCTGAGCGTGGCGCCCACCGAGGCCGAGGTCAGGAGGGTGCCGAACAGCAGAGCGACACCGGCCGTCAAGGCCGACGCGGCGACCGCGTATCGACGACCCTCAGCGAAGAGCTGTCGCAAGCCACGAGCGAACATGCTCGCCCCTCTCCACGTCGGATCGCCCTGCCGACCTGGACTCATGCGTCAGTTCGTCGACCACGACGCCATCGCGCAGCGCGATGACACGGTCCGCCACGCCCGCCGCCCGGAAGTCGTGGGTGACCAATACCCCGCAACGGCCCTCGGCCGCGTCGATGCCCTCGCGGATGAGGCTGAGGACGATATCGCTGTTCTTGGTATCCAGATTTCCGGTCGGCTCATCGGCGAGCAGCGCATCCGGACGACCGAAGACCGCCCGCCCCAGCGCCACGCGCTGACGCTGGCCACCCGAGAGAAGGTGAGGCATTCGGTCAGCGTGATCGATGAGGTCCAGTTCGACGAGGATGTCGAGCGCGTGGCTGTGCCAGTCCGACCGTCTCTTGTTCGCCACGATCGCGGTCAACGCGATGTTCTCGATGACGGACATGGTCGGTACGAGGTGGAACGACTGAAAGACGAACCCGATGTGATCACGGCGGAAGTCGGTGCGCTGCTTCTCGGTCAGCGTGGAGACATCACGATCGGCGAACGAGATGGTTCCTGTCGTCGCGCGGTCGAGGCCTCCGATGAGCTGAAGCAACGTGGACTTGCCCGACCCCGACGGCCCGACGATCGCGACGAGCTCGCCCTCTCGCACGGTGAGGTCCACGCCTCGGAGGGCGTGCAGCTCGTTACCCGCAGAGTCCGAGTAGGTCCGGGTGAGCCCCTTCGCGACGATGATCTGGTCGCTTCGACTCATGACGGCGCCCCGACCGGCTCGGGGTGCATCCGGTCGAATTCGTACCACATCTCCCACTCCCCGAACTCGCCGGCGAGGAGTGTTGCTTCGATGACGGACCACAGTTCCTCGAGTGCGAACGCGTCGTCGGGACTGCTGGACGGTGCACTGATCGGCTCGTGGTACTCGAGTTCGAACCGACCATCGTCAGATGACCGGAGTGAGACGGGTACCATCGGCGCCCCCGCAGCGCGGCTGATGAGAACGGGCCCGAGCGGCGCTTGCACCGTCGTCCCCAGAAACGGAACTCGTCGATGATGGTCATCGATCCCGCGCGGATCGAGTTCCGGGAAGATCGAGAACGCGCGACCTGCATGTAGCGTGTTCAGCGCACGCCGAAAGGTCGATTCGGACCCCAGTTGATGGGCCTCGATATCCAATGAGGGAAACGCCAGCTCCTGGATCGCGGCGAAGTTCATGCGATTGAACACGAGGCTCACGGGGATGTGATGGGCCATCAGGGGACCGATGGGATACGAGGGCCCGACATGGAGCGGTAGCGCGAGAACACCATCACCCTGTCGTTGCGCATGGCGCAGATGCTCCAACCCGGTGACCGAGACGACCTGCTCGAACAGGAGCCTCGGGTCGTTCAGCCACAGGCAGAGAAATGTCGACTCGAATTGAAGCTTGGGGCCGTACGTCGAGAACCGTCGCGCTTGGCGGTCGCGGTCGCGATCGTCCAACGCCGGCGCCTGGCTCATGAAGGCAAGCGTCCGCTCGAGAATGGCGTCCGGGTGCTCTACAGCCGGAACGCGTTCCAGGTATGAAGGCTTGTCGTATCCCGCAAGCTCAGCCATCATGCCCCAGGCGCGCGCAGGACCCGCTTCCTGAAGCGCTGCGAATAGGGCTGGATGGTCCGGGAGTTCGAAGAGGTTGAAGAGCGGCAGGCCCATAGAGGCGAGGTTCCTTCCGGTGCGCCGAGAGGTGGTTCAAGAGAGTGCGGCGGTGGCGCCTCCGCCGCACTCACTCGTGTCAGCTGCACATGCAGCCACTGCCACAGGCGAGCGTCGCGCCGGCCTTCAGGTCGATATCCTCGATCTTCTCCACGTTTCACCTCCTTCGAATTGATGTATCGATGAAACATTACACGATGGCGTTTGGGTATCTACAATTGATGTAATGGTGAAAACGCGGGTGCCTAACACAAGCCTTAAAGAGAAAAGGCCGCCCAACGGGCGGCCTTTCAGAACTCGAACAACGCGCGATGACGACCATCGGTGGAGATGGGGGGAATCGAACCCCCGTCCACTGCTGTGGTCATGTGCCTTCTACGGGTGTAGCCAGTTAAGTCGCTTTCTCAGCCCCGGAACTTGTCGCTGGCACCTGCTCCGACGGGCTCAGTATCAGTTGGAGTCCCTCTGCGCCCTGATGCTCAACGCAGAAGCAAGTCTTCTAGCTGACGCCAGGATCCGGGTAGAAGACAGTTCCCGGTCTGACGGTCTCTTCAGATGGCGAAGGGGAACTTACGCCGCGAGGGCGAAGTCGGCCTTGGCCGAGACAGTGCTCTTGTTATTGGCACTTATTTTTTTGCATGGATCGTTTACGAGATAACCATGCATCCTCGACCCGCTTCTCACACTCTCGCAGACAATGTCGAAACCGATCATCCCCGTGCGACGGCCGTGAGGCCGGGTCGTCATCGCGCGCTGTTGAGTTGTCCAGATACACGCCGCTCCTGGCGGCGAGCTTCTCATTCTACAACAACACCGTAGCGGCTTCTATGCCACGATCGGTGAATGGCCGACACCATCATCACCGTCCAGGGCGAATACGAGTTGAAGCATCCGGCCGAGCGGGGTGCGGTGCGGCTCAGCGTCGCGCACGAGGGCGAGCAGCGCGATGAGACACTCGCGCTCGCCACCCAGCGGCACGCGTCGCTCGCGGCGGAACTGCGCGAACTGAACAACCCGCAGACCGGGCCGGTGACGTCGTGGGCGTCCGACCAGCTGCGCGTCTGGGGCGACCGGCCGTGGAACCAGGACGGCCGCCGGCTGGCGCCCATCTACCACGCCGAGATCGGGATGGACATCACCTTCAGCGACCTGACCGCCCTGTCCGACTGGGTGGGGGTCGTGTCCATGCTCGACGGCGTCGTGATCCAGGGCGTCACCTGGACATTGACGGAGGCTCGGCGCCAGTCGATCACGCAGGAGGCGCGGCGGCGGGCGGTGGAGAACGCGGTCGCCAAAGCCACGGTGTACGCCACGAGCCTCGGCCTGACGAGCGTGAAGCCGCTCGCCCTCAGCGACCCGGGGATGCTCGGCGACGTGCCGTCGAACGGTCAGCCGGTGCAGCCGCTCATCGCGCGCGCGGTGTCGGCCGACTTCGGCGGAGCGACCCTCGCGCTGAAGCCCGAGGACATCACGGTCTCCGTGCAGGTGCACGCCCGGTTCGCCGCGTCCTGACGAACGGCGCCGGGCGCTCAGCTGCCGGGAGTCGGCGACGGGGTCGGTGAGAACGGCTGCGGACGCAGCGGCAGGTCGGCGACCTTGAGGATGCGCACCGCCGTCACGGTGGAGCCGGAGCGGGCGCCGATGACGATCACGTCGTCGCCCACCGCGAAATCGGAGGCCTGCTGGGCCTGGCCCGGCGCGCCGTACCCGGTCGACGACGAGGTGTCGACGGTGAGGGAGGCGCCGCGCTGCGTCTCGATGGTCCAGGTCGAGCCGGAGATCGCGGTCACGGTGCCGCGCACGACACCCTTGGCGATCGGGCCCTCGTCCTGACGCCCGTTGCTCTGGCCATTGCCGTTGCTCTGACCTCCGTTGCCGTTTCCCTTGCCGTTCTGGCCGGGGAGTCCGGGCGCTCCCGGCTTCATGTGCACCGGACCGTGGCCGCCGTCGTGCAGGAGCCGGGACAGCGGCGACCCGGCATGGAAGAGGATCGAGCCGACCGCGAACGCTCCGGCGCCCGCGATGCCGAACAGCAGGACGACCGCGAGGACCAGGGTCGAGATGGCGAACGCCAGCCCGTGGCGCTTGTAGAACGGCTCCCCCACCGGTTGCGCGGGCCCGCGGTACTGCGAGCTGGAGGGCGCATGGGGGTCAGCCGGCGCCGGCTGCTGCGGCGGCACGCCCGGCTGCTGCGGATGCAGCGGCTCCGTGGGCTGGTTCTCGTCCATGCTCACAAGAACACCTGATCGAACCGTAATCCGGCTGAGCGCCGGTTATGGCTTCGATGTGAACTCATGCCGGCTCGACCAGCACGGAGCGCAGCTTCGCCAGCTCCAGCTCGTCCAGCCCGGTGGCGAGCAGATACTCGCGGACGCCGCCGAACCGGCGCTCGATCGTGTCGAGCGCCTCCTCCAGGGCCTCCGGCGGGCTGCCGCCGAGGATGACGCGCAGGTCGGGCGTGACCTCCACGCCGTGGTTGCGCACCAGTTCGATCATCCCGTCGAGCCACGGGCCGCGCAGGTTGGCCTGCGTGGCCGCGTAGTCCGCGAGGACCAGCTCGCGCTCCACGCCGACGGCGAGCAGCGCGAGGGCCACGACGATACCGGTGCGGTCCTTGCCGGCCGTACAGTGGACGACCACGGCCTCGTCGCCGGTGTCGGCCACCTCGCGCAGCGCGGTCACGACCACGTCGCCGTGCTGCAGCAGGATCTTCTCGTAGAGGCCGACCAGCGTGACGCCGATCGTCGACTGTGATGCGCCGGAACCCTCGAACACCGGGAGGTGGAGGCGCTGGAGGCCGAGCCCGTCCACGTCGTCCGGCATCACCGAGACCTCGAAGTCGTCGCGGAGGTCGATGACGACGCGCACGTCGAGCTCGCGCAGGGTCTGCCGTCCCGCCTCGCCGAGGCGCGCCAGGCCGTCGGAGCGGAACAGCTTGCCCCGGCGCACGGCGCCCTCCGGCACCGGATAGCCGCCGACGTCGCGGAAGTTGTACGTGCCGTTCACCGGGATGCGCTCGGCGACGACCCCCGTCATGCCGGAGCCTCCGCCTGGTCGTTGGTGCTCATGTGCTCATCCTGCCACCCGGCGCCGACAGCGCGCCGAGCGGGCGCCGTCACTCGCCGAGATGACGCCTGCTGGACATCGCGCGTTCGGCTTCGCGGTTGTCCTGGCGCTCGCGCAGAGCCTGGCGCTTGTCGTACTCGCGCTTGCCCTTGGCGACTGCGATCTCCACCTTGGCGCGGCCGTCGTTGAAGTAGATCTGCAGCGGGACGATCGTGTAGCCGCCTTGCTTGACCTTGTTCTCGATCTTGACGATCTGCGCCTTGTGCAGCAGGAGCTTGCGCTTGCGCCGCGGGGCGTGGTTGTTCCAGGTGCCGTCGAGGTACTCGGGGATGTGCACGGCATCGAGCCAGGCCTCCCCGCCGTCGACGAACGCGTAGCCGTCGACCAGCGAGGCCCGCCCCTCGCGCAGCGACTTCACCTCGGTTCCGGTGAGCACGAGGCCCGCCTCGTAGGTGTCCTCGATGGTGTAGTCGTGGCGCGCTCGGCGATTGGTGGCCACGACCTTCTGGCCACGTTCCCTGGGCACAGCGTCTCCTGACGTCGAAGATGGTGCTGCCCGGCACGTCGCCGGGCAGCAGACCAGTCTATAGCGTCAAACCCTCAGGTACCGCTTGATCGCGAAGTTTGCGGACGCCGCGGCGAGCACGACGCCGACGACGATCAGCAACGGGATCACCAGCCAGCCCTGATCCATCCCGACGAAGTTGATCGACGGGATCTTCGGGCCGAGGAAGCCGCGCACGAAGTACTGCACCAGCAGCCAGATCACCACGCAGCTCAGGATCGACCCGATCAGCGCGGCGATCACGCCCTCGATGATGAACGGGGTCTGGATGAAGCGGTTGGACGCGCCGACCAGGCGCATGATCCCGATCTCCCTGCGCCGCGAGAACGCGGACAGCCGGATCGTGGTCGCGATCAGCAGCACCGCGGCGACGAGCATCAGGATGGCGATGCCGATGGCGGTGAGGCTGGCGGCGTTGAGGATGTTGAAGATCTGGTCGAGGTAGCTGCGCTGGTCGACCACGCTCTGCACGCCGGGCGAGCTGGACAGCGTCTCGGTCAGAACGTCCGAGCGGTTCGGGTCCTTGAGGTTCACCCAGAACGTCTGCGGGATCATGTCCGGCGTGACGTAGTCGGCGATCTGGTTGCCCTTGAACTGCTGCTTGAACTGCTCGTAGCCCTGCTTCTGGTCCTGGAAGTAGAACTTCTGGATGTAGGGCGCGATTTCGGGCGACTGCAGCTGCTTCTTGACGGCCTCCACCGACTGCGCGGTCGCGGCGCCGCCCGGGCAGTTGTCGGTCTCGGTGCACAGGTAGACGGCGACCTGGGCGCGGTCGTACCAGTACGTCTTCATCTGCGCGATCTGCAGCTGGAGCAGCGCGGCGGTGCCGACGAAGGTCAGCGAAATGAAGGTGACGAGCACGACGGAGACGACCATCGAGAGGTTGCGGCGCAGGCCGTTGCCGACCTCGGACCAGATGAGCCCGAATCTCATTTCGTGGGCCCCACATTCTGTTCGCCGTCGCGGTCGGACGCATCGCGCAGCCCGCTCAGGTCGAGGTTGGCGGTGAAGTTCAGGTGGTCCGGGAGGTCCTCGCCGCCGGCCGATGTCGGCACGGCGGACGCGGGAACGGCCACTGGCACGGGAGCGGGCACGGCCGGGGCCGGAGCCGGAGCCTGCTGAGCAGGCGAGGGCGGGGCAGGCGGCTGGTATGACGGAATCGGCTGCACCGGCCCGGTCGCGCCGACCGGCACGGGTCCGGTGGGGTTCGCGACCGGTGCGTGCGGGCGAGTCATCGGCTCGGACGGCGCAGGAGCAGCCGCAGCGGCCGACACCGGCACGGCCGGGAACGGAGCGGCGGCGGGAGCCTGAGCGGTAGGAGCCTCGAGCCCTCCCGCCGTCGGTCGCGGCAGCGGGATGGCCGACGTGACGCCGTAGCCGCCGTGACGCTCGTCGCGGACGATCTGGCCGCCGACCAGCTCGATCACGCGCTGCTTCATCTGGTCGACGATCGCCGCCTCGTGCGTCGCCATCAGCACCGTCGTGCCGCCCGCGTTGATCTGCGCGAGCACCGACATGATCCCGGCGCTGGTCGCCGGGTCGAGGTTTCCGGTCGGCTCGTCGGCGAGGAGGATCTGCGGCTTGTTGACGACCGCTCGCGCGATCGCGACGCGCTGCTGCTCACCGCCGGAGAGCTCGTGCGGCAGGCGCTGCGCCTTGCCGTCGAGCCCGACCATCGCCAGCACGTCCGGCACGGCCTCCTGGATGAAGCCCCGGGACTTGCCGATCACCTGGAGCGTGAACGCCACGTTCTGGAAGACCGTCTTGTTCGGCAGGAGCCGGAAGTCCTGGAAGACCACGCCGATGTTCCGGCGGAAGTAGGGGACCTTGCGCGAGGAGATCGTCCCGAGGTCCTGGCCCAGGACGTGGATGGCGCCCTTGGACGGCCGCTCCTCCTTGAGGATCAGCCGGAGGCAGCTCGACTTACCCGAGCCGGACGCGCCGACCAGGAAGACGAACTCGCCGCGCAGCACTTCGAGGTTGATGCCGTTCAGTGCTGGGCGCGTTGTTCCCGAGTACTGCTTGGATACGTGTTCGAACCGGATCATGACTGTTAGAGACTAAGCAACACTTCTGCGATCCACAGTAGCGACATGCCCGTGGGCCGCAACCCTGACAGTCCCCGGCGCACACGCTGTGCGCGGTCGGTGACCGGCGGTCAGTCCTCGTCCTTGGCGCCCGCGCGCCAGCGGATGCCCGCGGCGATGAAGCCGTCCAGGTCGCCGTCGAACACCGACGCCGGGTTGCCGGACTCGTAGCCGGTGCGCAGGTCCTTCACCAGCTGCTGTCCGTAGAGGAAGTAGGAGCGCATCTGATCGCCCCAGCTCGCGGTGATGGTCCCGGCGAGCTCCTTCTTCTTCGCGGCCTCCTCCTCCTTCTGGAGCAGGAGCAGGCGGGTCTGCAGCACGCGCATCGCGGCCGCGCGGTTCTGGATCTGCGACTTCTCGTTCTGCATCGACACGACGATGCCGGTCGGGAGGTGCGTGATGCGGACCGCGGAGTCGGTCGTGTTGACCGACTGGCCGCCGGGGCCGGAGGAGCGGAACACGTCGACGCGGATGTCGCCCTCTGGGACCTCGACCGCCGTGGCCTCCTCCATCAGCGGGATGACCTCCACCGCTGCGAAGGACGTCTGCCGCTTGTCCGCCGAGCCGAACGGGCTGATCCGGGCGAGCCGGTGCGTGCCGGCCTCCACCGAGAGCGTGCCGAACGCGTAGGGGGTGTCGACCTCGAAGGTCGCCGACTTGATGCCGGCGCCCTCGGCGTAGGAGGTGTCCATGACCTTGACCGGGTACTTGTGCTGCTCCGCCCAGCGCAGGTACATGCGCATCAGCATCTCGGCGAAGTCGGTGGCGTCGTCGCCGCCGGCGCCCGAGCGGATCGTGACGATCGCCGAGCGCTCGTCGTACTCGCCGCTCAGCAGCGTCTGCACCTCCAGGTCGCCCAGGGTCTTCTGCAGCGACCCGAGCTCCGCGCGCGCCTCGGCGGCGGACTCCTCGTCGTCGCCCTCGTTGGCGAGCTCGACGAGGACCTCGAGGTCGTCGAGGCGCTGCTCCACCGAGGTGATGCGCCCGAGCTCCGCCTGACGGTGGCTGAGGGCGCTGGTGACCTTCTGCGCGTTCGCCGTGTCGTCCCAGAGGTCCGGAGCACCGGCCTTCTCGCTGAGGTCGGCGATGTCGGCGCGGAGCCTGTCCACGTTCACGACCGCGACGATGTCGGCGAGGGTCGAGCGGAGCTCCGCGATCTGCGGGGAGAGGTCGAGTTCAATCATGGCGTCCTCCAGCCTACCGGCTGCCCTCGGCGGCGAGACCTGCGCGCGACAGTTGTAATGTGTTAAGCAAATGACTTCCGACGAGCGCCCGTTCTCCTTCCGCTCCGTCGCACTCGCCGCGTTCCTCCCGACGCTGCTCTTCTCCATCGGAGAGGGTGCGATCATCCCGATCATCCCGATCGCCGCAGGCAACCTCGGCGCGACGCTGGCGATGGCCGGGTTCATCGCGTCGATGCTCATGCTCGGCGAGCTCGCCGGCGACATCCCGAGCGGCTGGCTCGTGTCGCGGATCGGCGAGCGCACGGCCATGATCGGCGCCGCTGCGGTCGCCGTCGCGGGCGTCGTCGTCTGCCTGCTCGCGCCGAACTACTGGGTGCTCATGGTGGGCATCTTCGTGGTCGGGCTGGCCACCGCCGTCTTCGCCCTGGCGCGGCACGCGTTCATGACCAGCTACGTCCCCGCGCGCTTCCGCGCTCGCGCGCTCTCCACGCTCGGCGGCGTCTTCCGGGCCGGCTGGTTCGTCGGGCCGCTCATCGCCTCCATCGTGATCGCGGCCACCGGGTCGACGCAGTCGGTCTTCTGGATCTTCATCGTGAGCTGCCTCGGCTCGGTGATCGTCCTCCTCGTGCTTCCGGACCCCGAGAAGATGTTCGGCCAGGCTCCGACCTCCCCCGGGCACGACGGAGCGCCGCTGACCGCCGGCGAGGAGGAGGCCGAGGAGCGCACCCGCGGGCTCTTCGCGACGATCTGGTCCTTCCGCGGCGTGCTGGTGCGGATGGGGTCGGGTATCTCCCTCGTCGCGGCCGTCCGCTCGGCGCGCACCGTCCTGATGCCGCTGTGGGCGGTCTCGATCGGGCTGAGCGAGGCGAACACCGCGCTGATCATCGGCATCGCCGGAGCGGTCGACTTCGGGCTGTTCTACGCCAGCGGCCAGCTCATGGACCGGTTCGGCCGGATGTGGAGCGTCGTGCCCTCCATGCTCGGCCTCGGCATCGGCTTCCTCGTGCTGTCCGTCAGCCACGACCTGCCGGGCACCGTGGTGTGGTACGTGGGCGTCTCGCTGTTCCTCGCGTTCGCGAACGGCATCGGGTCGGGCATCATCATGACCCTCGGCGCCGACCTCGCCCCCAAGGAGAAGCCCGCCGCGTTCCTCGGCGCGTGGCGGTTCACCGGCGACGCCGGCCAGGCCGCGGCCCCGCTCGTCGTCTCGCTGCTGACCGCGCTGGTGTCGATCGCGTTCGCGAGCGGGGTGATGGGTGTGCTCGGCCTGATCGGCGCCGGGCTGCTGGCCCGCTTCATCCCCCGCTACGTCCCGCGCCGCGCCGCTCCGCCCGCCGCCCCGCCGGAGGCCGCGACGGAATAGGCTCGGCCCCGCCGCGGTTCCCATTCGATGCAAACGCATCGACCTGGTGCGCACGCGACGAGCAGGAGGACGGGCATGGCCGCGAAGCTGGAGATCGGGATCGACACGTTCGGCGACATCACGCTGGACGCGGACGGGACGCCGCTCCCGCACGCGCAGGTGCTGCGCAACGTCGTGGCGGAGGGCGTGCAGGCCGACCAGGCCGGGCTGGACTTCATCGGCATCGGCGAGCACCACCGCAAGGACTTCTCGGTGGCCGCTCTGGAGGTCGTTCTCGCAGCGATCGCGGGCCAGACCGAGCGCATCCACCTCGGCTCGGCGGTCACCGTGCTGAGCTCGGACGACCCGGTGCGCGTGTTCCAGCGCTTCGCCACGCTCGACGGCGTGTCGAACGGCCGCGCGGAGGTCATCCTCGGGCGCGGATCGTTCATCGAGTCGTTCCCGCTGTTCGGCTTCGATCTGGCGCAGTACGAGGAGCTCTTCGACGAGAAGCTCGACCTGTTCGCCGCCGTCCGGCAGCAGGAGCCGGTGACCTGGAGCGGCACGCTGCGGCCGCCGCTCACCGAGCAGTCCGTCTACCCGCCCGTCGAGCACGGCCTCCTGAAGACCTGGATCGGCGTCGGCGGCAGCCCGGAGTCCGTGGTCCGCGCCGCGCGCTACGGCCTCCCGCTCATGGTCGCGATCATCGGCGGCGGCCCGATGCGGTTCCAGCCGCTGACCGAGCTCTACCGCACGGCGCTGGAGCAGTTCGGCCAGGACACCGCCCTGCCGATCGGGGTGCACTCCCCCGGCTTCGTCGCCGAGACCGACCAGGAGGCCAAGGACCTGCTCTGGCCGCACTGGGAGGCCATGACCAACCGGATCGGTCGCGAGCGCGGCTGGCCGCCGGCCACGCGTGCGCGCTTCGAGCACGAGGCGGCGGAGGACGGCGCGCTGGTCGTCGGCTCGCCGGAGACCGTCGCGCAGAAGATCGCGTACGCCGCACAGGGCCTCGGCCTGACCCGCTTCGACGTCAAGCTCAGCAACGGCACCCTCGGCCACGAGCACATCATGCGCGCCATCGACCTCCTCGGCCGCGAGGTCGCGCCGCGCGTGGATGAGCTATTGTCGTAGCCGCGCGCAGCGCGACCGCGGGAGTGGTGAAACTGGCAGACACGCAGGATTTAGGTTCCTGTGCTTCACGGCGTGAGGGTTCGAGTCCCTTCTCCCGCACCGCATCGTCCGCCCATGGGATGACCATGGGCGGCATTCAGTGGGCCCACAGGGTGAGGTTCGGGCCCAGTGCCGGGATTCGCACGGTTCATGGAGGTTGCGCCCACTAAACTCGGGGCTGAATCCGCCACCCGAGCCGACCCGGAGCCCGGGCGGCCACGAACCCTGGAGACACGTGATCCACGCCGGCCTCATTCCCTGGCTCGACCCGCACACGATCATCAGCGCCGCGGGCCCCTGGGCTCTGCTGGTGGTCTGCGGCATCGTGTTCGCCGAGACCGGCCTGCTGGTCGGCTTCCTGCTTCCGGGTGACACCCTGCTGGTGATCTCCGGCCTGCTGACCCACACCGCCCTCGTGTTCGGCGTCGACATCTGGTGGGTGTGCCTGGCCATCGCGTTCGCCGCGTTCCTCGGCGGCGAGGTCGGCTATCTGATCGGCCACAAGGCCGGGCCGCGCGTGTTCGAACGCAAGGAGACCGGGCTGTTCAGCATGGAGAACGTGCGGCGCACCAATGCGTTCTTCGACCGGTTCGGCGCGCTCGCGGTCATCCTGGCCCGGTTCGTCCCGATCGTCCGCACCTTCGCCCCGGTCGCCGCCGGCGTCGGGCACATGAACTACAAGAAGTACTCGCTCTACAACGCGATCGGCGCGCTGATCTGGGGCGCGGGCCTCACCCTGTTCGGCTACGTGATCGGGTACATCCCGCCGGTCGCGACGTTCGTGTCCAACTACATCGACGTCATCCTGATCGGAGCGGTGGTCGTCACCCTCATCCCGACGCTGTTCCACTATTTCCAGTCGCTGCGCAAGGCCAAGCGGAAGCGCCTGGAGGCCGCCGCGAACGCCGAGGCCACCACACCCGACCCGCACCCGACCCCGGACATCTGACCCCGAGGGTCCCGCCGCCGGGTGCGTCTGCTCGTCAGCGGTGGAACTCGTCCTCGTGGGCGGCATGCTCGGCCGGTTCGAGCTGGAACGTCGAGTGCTCGACGTCGAAGTGCTTCGCCAGGCAGCCGGAGAGCTCGTCCAGGAGCTCCCCGGTCGCGCCGGAGCGGAAGACCCCGGCGTCGACCACCACGTGCGCTGTGAACACCGGCGCACCCGAGGTGATCGCCCAGACATGCACGTCGTGCACGGCGACCACGCCGGGGGTGCCGAGGATGTGGTCGCGGATCTCGGCCACGTCGGTGTCCGCCGGGGCCGACTCGCTGAGCACCCGGACGACGTCGCGCAGCAGCAGCACGGCGCGCGGGACGATGAAGGCCGCGATCAGCAGCGACGCGATCGCGTCGGCCGGGGCGAAGCCGGTGAACATGATCACCAGCGCCGCGACGATGACGGTCAGCGAGCCGATCAGGTCGCCGAACACCTCCAGGTACGCGCCGCGCATGTTGATCGAGTGGCCGGCGGCGGGACGCAGCAGCAGCAGCGCGCCGAGGTTCGCGACCAGGCCGATCACAGCCACGACGAGCATCGGCCCGGACTGGACCTCCGTCTCCCCCGTCACGAGCCGGCCGATCGCGCCGACGGTCACGAACACCGCGACCACGACGAGGATCAGCCCGTTGATGAGCGCACCGAAGACCTCGGCCCTGCGGTAGCCGAACGTCTGCCGGTCCGTCGGCGGCCGCGCCGCGACGATCGTCGCCATGAGTGCGACGACCAGGCCGGTCAGATCGCTCAGCATGTGCCCGGCGTCCGCCAGCAGGGCGAGCGAACCGCTCAGCCACGCGCCCACGACCTGGACGACGAAGACCGCGGCGACGATCCCGATGGCGATCAGGAGCCGGTTGCGGTTGGCCGAGTGGCCGTGGTCGTGACTCATGGTTCTTCTACGGTATGTCGAAGTCGAGCGGGCACGCCAGCGCTGCCGCTAGATAGGAATGAGTGCCGTTCTCATTCTCACCACAGCTCCTCAGCGCGCGCCGGCGACCAGCTCGCGCAGTGCGGGGACGATGGCGGTGAAGGCCCGCGCTCGGTGGCTCTCGGCGTTCTTGACCTCGGGACCGAGCTCCGCCGCCGTGGCGTCGTGCCCGGCCGGGACGAAGATCGGGTCGTAGCCGTGGCCGTGCTCGCCGCGCGCCTCGTGCGCGATGCTGCCGGGCCAGATCCCCGCCACGACGCTCTCCTGGCCGTCCGGCGACACCAGTGCCAGCGTCGCGGTGAAGTGGGCTGCGCGCGAACCGTCCGGGAGGTCGGCGAGCTGATCGAGCAGCAGCCTGAGGTTGGCCTGCGCGTCACCGTGCCTTCCGGCCCAGCGCGCCGAGAAGATCCCCGGCGCACCGCCCATCGCGTCCACGCAGATGCCGGAGTCGTCGGCGAGGGCGGGGAGCCCGGTGTGCGCCGCGGCGGCCCGCGCCTTGATCAGCGCGTTCGCCTCGAACGTCAGGCCGTCCTCGACCGGCTCGGGACCGTCGTAGCCGACGATCTCCAGGCCCGGGACGGCGTCGCCGAGGATCTGCTGGAACTCGCGCGCCTTATGCGCGTTGTGCGTGGCGAGGACGACGCGGACCATCAGCCCTCGATGCCGAGCGCGGACGACTCGAGCGCGGCGCGCTGCACCTCGGCCAGCTCGGTCGTGCCGCCGAGCGCCAGGTCGAGCAGCGCGTTCAGCTCGCTGCGGTCGAAGGGCGCGCCCTCCGCCGTGCCCTGCACCTCCACGAACAGGCCGCGGCCCGTCACGACCACGTTCATGTCGGTCTCGGCGCGGACATCCTCGACGTACGCAAGGTCCAGCATCGGCGAGCCGTCGATGATGCCGACGGAGACCGCGGACACCGAGTCGATCAGCGGCGTGGCCTTCTGGCCGATGAAGCGGTGCTGCCGGCCCCACTCCAGCGCGTCGGCGAGGGCGACGTACGCGCCGGTGATCGCGGCGGTGCGGGTGCCGCCGTCCGCCTGGAGCACGTCGCAGTCGATGACGATGGTGTTCTCGCCGAGCGCCTTCATGTCGACCACCGCGCGCAGGCTGCGGCCGATCAGGCGGCTGATCTCGTGCGTGCGGCCGCCGATCCGGCCCTTCACGGACTCCCGGTCCATGCGCTCGTTCGTGGAGCGCGGCAGCATGGCGTACTCGGCCGTGACCCAGCCCTTGCCCTTGCCCGTCATCCAGCGCGGGACGCCGTTCGTGAAGGACGCCGTGCAGAGCACGCGGGTGTTGCCGAACGAGACGAGCGCGGAACCCTCGGCCTGGCGGCTCCAGCCGCGCTCGATCGTGACCGGCCGGAGCTGGTCGGGGGTGCGGCCGTCGGCGCGGGTGGTGTCGGTCACGGTTCTCTCCTCGAGGTGGGGGCGTTGGCGATTGATGTGCGCTGGGCTGGCGGCGGGCCGGGCTCAGAGCGGGAGGTCGATGACGCCGGTCTGCACCAGGTCGACCCGGGAGACCTCCGGGCCGATGAACCGGTGCGCCAGGCGCAGGAAGTAGTCGGCATCCAGACCGGTGGCCTCGTAGCGGATCGTGGGCGGGGTGGTCTCCCGGCGCTCCAGGCCGCCGCTCACGAGCGTGCGGTAGACGTCCTTGGCGGTCTCGGTGTCGCTGGAGACGAGGGAGACGCCCTCGCCCATGACGTAGGAGATGGCGCCCTTCAGGAACGGGTAGTGCGTGCAGCCGAGGACGAGCGTGTCCACGTCCGCCTCGCGCAGCGGCTCCAGGTACTCGGCCGTGACGCGCAGCACCTCCTCGCCGCTGGTGATCCCGGCCTCCACGAACTCGACGAACCGCGGGCAGGCCTGTGTGAACAGCTCCAGCGACGGCGCGGCGGCGAAGGCGTCCTCGTAGGCGCGGGAGGCGATCGTGCCCGCCGTGCCGATGACGCCGACGCGTCCCGTCCTGGTCGCGGACACGGCGCGGCGCACGGCCGGCTGGATGACCTCGATCACCGGCACCGAGTAGCGCTCGCGGGCATCGCGCAGCATCGCGGACGACGCCGTGTTGCAGGCGATCACGATCAGCTTGACGCCCTGGTCGACCAGGAAGTCGAGGACCTCCAGCGAATAGCGCCGCACGTCCGCGATCGACTTCGGGCCGTAGGGCGAGTGCGCCGTGTCGCCGACGTACAGCAGCGACTCGTTCGGAAGCTGGTCGCGGATGGCCCGCGCGACGGTGAGCCCGCCGACCCCCGAGTCGAAGATCCCAATCGGCGCATCCGTCACAGCAGTCCAGCCTACCCGCCCGCGCCGTCGCTAAGGTGGGAGCCGTGACCGAGTCCTCCGCGCTCCTGACCGACCGCTACGAGCTCACGATGCTCGACGCCGCGCTGCTGCGGGGCACCCACGATCGGGAGAGCGTGTTCGAGGCCTTCACCCGGCGCCTGCCCGCCGGCCGACGCTACGGCGTCATCGCCGGCACCGGGCGCCTGCTGGAGCTGATCGAGCGCTTCCGGTTCGGCGATGCCGAGCTGGACTACCTGCGCGACAACGCGGTGGTGCGGCAGGAGACGCTCGACTGGCTCGCCGACTTCCGGTTCTCCGGCACGATACGCGGCTACCGGGAGGGCGAGGTCTTCTTCCCCGGCTCGCCGTTCCTGATCGTCGATGCGCCGTTCGCCGAGGGGGTCATCCTGGAGACCCTCATCCTCAGCGTCTTCAACTACGACTCGGCGGTGGCGTCCGCCGCCGCGCGCATGGTCACGGCGGCCGTGGGCCGCCCGCTCGCCGAAATGGGCTCGCGCCGCGCGAACGAGCGCAGCGCCGTCGCGGCGGCGCGCGCCGCGTACATCGCGGGGTTCGGCGCGACCTCCAACCTGGAGGCGGGCCGCACCTGGGGCGTGCCGACCATGGGGACGGCGGCGCACGCGTTCACCCTGCTGCACGACAGCGAGGAGGACGCCTTCCGGGCGCAGGTCGCCGCCCTCGGCCCCGGCACGACGCTGCTGGTCGATACCTTCGACGTGGAGCGCGCGATCGAGACGGCGGTCCGGGTCGCCGGACCGGAGCTCGGCGCCGTCCGTCTCGACTCGGGCGACCTCCCGAAGCTCGTGCGGAAGGTGCGCGACCAGCTCGACCGGCTCGGCGCGACCCGCACGCGGATCACGGTGACCAACGACCTCGACGAGTTCACCATCGCAGCGCTGTCGTCCTCGCCCGTCGACTCGTACGGCGTCGGGACCGCCGTCGTCACCGGCTCGGGCTCGCCCGCCTCCGGGATGGTCTACAAGCTCGTCGCGCACCGCGACGACGCCGGGGAGTGGGTGCCCGTGGCCAAGAAGTCGGACGGCAAGCCGAGCATCCCGGGCCGCAAGCACCCGGTCCGCCGGCTCGACGCGTCCGGGCGCGCGGTCGCGGAGGTCGTGCACATCGTGGAGTCCGGCGACGTGCCGGACGACACCGGTCGCGACCTCCTCGTCCCGCTGATCACGGACGGCGAGCTCCACCGCGAGCACCTCGGCGCAGCGGGCACCAAGCAGGCTCGTGAGCACCGTGCGAGCGCCATGAAGGAGCTGCCGGACGAGGCGTTCCGGCTGAGCCGGGGCGACCCCGTCCTGCCGACGATCTTCGGCTGAGCGCGCGGCCTACTCGTCGCGCAGCTTCTCGTAGATCTCCTTGCAGGTGGGGCAGACCGGGAACTTCTCCGGGTCGCGCCCCGGGGTCCACATGAGGCGACGGCGGTCGAGATCCGCGACGCCAGGATGCAGGTGGGCACGACGAGCAGCGCCGAGAGCACGGCGAGAACCGCGTGCAGGTCGGCGACGTACGGCGCGAGGCGCGCCGCCACCAGGGCGCCGAACACCACGACGACCGTCCACGATGCCGTAGACCAGCGCCAGCACCAGGTAAGGCACGCAAGATCGCCTTTTTGGTCACGCAATCCGGCACCTCAGCACGCAGTGTAGCCCCTGTGGCGTACGCAATTTGCCCAGTTGGCATATCGCCGCACGGGTCTCAGCACATTTACTGAGGGGGCGCACCGGCGGCGAGCAGCCGGCGCATATCGGTGGCATTGGCGCCGCCGAGAAGGAGGCAAGGTGAGCAATTGCAAGGCGAATCACCGATTCCGTGGAGGACGGAGAACATCGTTCGGGTTGGGGGCGGTGCTGACAGTGGCCGTGACGGTCGCGCTTTCGGTGGTGACTCCCGCCGAAGCCGCGAATTGGTGGACGTGGCGGTCGAGTTCCGCCAACAGCGCCAACGGAACCTGGTACGGGGTGAACACGGGCGCTCAGTACAACCAGGCACGGGTTCGCACCTACACCGACCAAGCCAACGCGGAGGTGTTCACGGCTGGAGTGGGGACCTCTTCGGCTCCTGCCCAGGTGATTCAAACGTTCGGCGGATATCGCACGGTGTCGGCCCAATGCCGATGGGTCACCGGACTTGTACCACAGGGAACGCGCTACGGGATGGTCGACTGCGCGCTTGGCTTCTGACCGAAAGGACCACAAAGCATGAACAAGACAGCTTTCATTTCAACTCTCGCAGCCGGGACCTTGGCTTTGGGCCTGGGATTCGTGATCGTGACCAACACCAGTCAGCCGAAGGCGGTTGCCGCCGACGCAATCGACCCGGCAATGACCCAAGCGCTCTCGCCACGACTCCAGCAGTCGCAGGCAACCACCGACGCGCTACCGAAGTTCCTTCAGGCCGGTACCCAAGAGCTGCCCGGTATCCAAGCCAGCAGCGTGCGACAGCTCGGTGAGACCGACGACGCTCAATTCTGGCTTGGCATCAACGAAGATGGCGAGACCTGCCTCATCAACCTGCTCTCAGGTCCTGACCAGCTTGCCTCGATGACCTGCCAGACCGCAGCCGTGGTCTGGAAGCAGGGCCTGGCGCTCCAGGTCGACACCAAGGCCGGAAGTGTGCGGGCATATTTCCTGCCGACCGGATACGCCACCGAGATCGACGGTTACGTCAAAGTCGGCGACCAGCTGCTCGTGGGTCACCCGAGCCAAGCGTCCAAGACGATCACCGTAGCCCCCACAGGGAAGTCGCGAGCGATGCGGTCGGCTGACGGCGTGAGCTTCGGTAGCGCCCCGCTCGAACTGCCGTGGATGCCGGCTCCGCAATACGGGAACGGCAACTGATGTCGGCGTCTGCGCAGACCACAACACACGGAAACAGGTGGCGTCCCGCGCTGCTGTCAGCTCTCGCCGTGCCGGTGGTGTTCCTGTTGGTGCTCGGCCACCCGTTGGACGTGAGCGCCGCGGGCACCAGCTACTACAAGGGTGACAGCGCCCACGGGGTCTGGCGCGGTAGCCCCACCGTCTCCACCACCGGAAACGCGGCACAGGCCCAATTGAACGCGGCAACCGTCACCGTCGACAACGCGCATCAGCCACCAGCGGGCAGAGCGCCGCAACCCAGACCTACAGCAGGCGCTCCGTCCCGGTGCACTGCCGATGGACACACCCAGCATTCACCAAAAACACCGCCCCACTGAGGTGCCAGATCACCAAGTGACACCCGCTGGGGCGCCTTACCCTGGTAATAGCGTCCGGACTTCTTTCACAGCTCCGGGCCTCATCCGATCGACGGTTGGAGAACGATGATCTGGAAGCGAATCGGGCACGCGCTCCTCACTACCGGCCGTATTCTTTTGATCGTCCTCGGCCGAATCGGAACGGTACTCATGATCCTCGGCAGTGGGCTCAAAGGCGGCCACAGCGCAGACGAACAAGCCCGGGCGCTCTACATGCCCCGCAAAGATTACCGCCCCTGACCGCCCCGCCGAAGCGGCGGCTGGGCGGCTGGCGTTGCGCCCCGCGCGCTTCCCGGCATCGGCGTAGTGACCAGAACTGCCCGGACGAGGCGTTCCGGCTGAGCCGGGGCGACCCCGTCCTGCCGACGATCTTCGGCTGAGCGCGCGGCCTACTCGTCGCGCAGCTTCTCGTAGATCTCCTTGCAGGTGGGGCAGACCGGGAACTTCTCCGGGTCGCGGCCCGGGGTCCACATCTTGCCGCACAGCGCCTTCACCGGCTTGCCGGTCATCGCCGACTCCAGGATCTGCTCCTTCTTCACGTAGTGCGAGAAGCGCTCGTGGTCGCCGGGCTCGGAGATCTGGGGAGTCTCCAGGAGCTCGCGCTCGAGCGTCGTCGCGCCGCCGCCTGCCGGCTCTCCACCGGGTTCGAGGATGCTGGAGTCGTTCATCACCCCAGTCTAACGACGTGAGCTGGGCGCACGGCCGGGCTCAGTCGTTGCGGTTCGCGAACGCCATCAGCTCCGGCCCGCGCCGGTCGAACGCGCGCGCGCCGGCCCACAGGCCGCCGCCGAGCACGGCGAAGCCGACCAGCACGGACGCGATCGGCGAGATGCCGAGCCAGAACGGGCTGACCGTCAGGCCCAGGACGAGGAAGACGACCGCCGGCGACGCCAGGATGATGATCAGGAAGAAGCTGAGCGCCTGCGCGAGCGCCGCCGAGGCGCCGGAGCTCTGCGGCTGCGTGAACGCGCTGTCGCCCGGTTTGGTCGCCGGGTACGGGAACAGCACCGAGAACACGCTGGACAGGCCGAGGCCGATCACCAGGATGGAGCCGCACAGCGCGGCGACCGCGGGCAGCACCGCCCAGTCGCCGAAGACCGCGGCCGTCACCACCGAGCCCACCGCGATCACGGGGATCCCGATCAGGACGGGCGGGAACATCCGCCCGAGCCGGTCGGCGATGCCGCGCGTGCCGGACACCAGGTGCAGCCAGATGGCCGTGCTGTCGAAGGCGACGTCGTTGTGGATGGTCCAGCCGAGGAACAGGCACACCAGCGGCAGCGGCACCAGCGAGGCGAAGTGGATCGGGAGGCCGCCGAGGGCCAGCGCCACGATCACGAACACCGGGATGACCGGGATCATCACCAGCGCCACCCAGTAGCGCGCGTCCCGCCCCCAGTAGGTCATCGAGCGCGCGGCGATCGCCGCCGTCGGCCCGCCGGGGAGCCGGGAGAACCAGCCGAGACCGTGGCGGTCGCGCACATGCGCCTCCCGCTCCGGCGCGACGAGCACCAGCGACACGAGGGAACGCCAGACCAGCCAGAGCACGCCGAGAGTTGCGACGGCGATCAGGAACTGCGCGAAGGCCGCACCCCCGTCGCCCTCGGCGGCCGCGCCCGGCATGCTCCAGACCGCGCCGAGCGGGGTCCACTGCAGCCAGCCGGCCAGGCCGTTCAGCGTGCCGAGGCCGTCGCGGCCCCAGTCGACGGTGAGCAGCAGGAGCAGCAGCGGGGCGACCAGCACCAGGGCCAGGATCGCGATGACGCCGCCGGCCTCCTTGGAGCGGCGCGGCGGGACGAGGAGCGATGCGATCGCGGTGGAGACCCGAGACGCCAGCACGCAGGTGGGCACGACCAGCAGCGTCGAGAGCACCGCGAGCACCATCGCGCCGGGATCGCGGGACCAGGTGATCACCGTGCCCAGCGAGCAGACGAACAGCACGAGGGCGGGGACGCCGACCAGCGCGGCGAGCGCCAGCGCACGGGCGAGCTCGCGGTCGGGGATGCCGAACAGCGCCAGCTTGCGCGGGTCGAGCGCGTCGTCCACGCCGAACAGCAGCGGCAGCAGGAGGAAGGCGGCGACCACGATCGAGCCGATCACCACCAGCACCCCGTGCACGTCGGCGACATCCGGCGCGAGCCGCGCCGCCACGAGGGCGCCGAGCACCAGGACGACGGTCACGATCCCGTAGGCCAGCCCCAGCGCCAGGCCGAAGACCTGCCACGGGCTGCGCCGGAACGCGTTGCCGAGGAGCCTGAGCCTCAGTCCGAGAAGCTGTGCAACCACTCCATGCCCTCCGCCGCCTTGCGTCCGCCCGCCAGGTCGACGAACCGCTCCTCCAGGGTCTGCTCGCCGCGCACCTCGTCGATGGTCCCGGCCGCGAGCACCTGCCCGCGCACGATGATCGCGACGCTGTCGCAGACGCGCTCGATCATGTCCATGCCGTGGCTGGAGAGCACGACGGTGCCGCCCGCCGCGGTGTAACGCTGCAGGATGTCCACGACGTTCGCGGCGGAGACCGGATCGACGGACTCGAAGGGCTCGTCGAGCACCAGGAGGCGCGGCGAGTGGATCATGGCTGCGGCGAGGGCGATCTTCTTGGTCATGCCGGCCGAGTAGTCGGCGACGAGCCGGTCGAGTGCGTCCTCGATGCCGAAGGCGTTCGCGAGGTCGGCGGTGCGCGCGTGGACGGTCTTGGCGGACAGGCCGCGCAGCGTTCCGGCGTAGTGCAGGAACTGCGCGCCCGTGAGGCGATCGAACAGGCGCAGCTTGTCGGGGAGGACGCCGATGACGTGCTTGGCGCGCACCGGCTCCGTCCAGACGTCCACGCCGTGCACGACGATCCGGCCCTCGTCGGGGCGCAGCAGGCCGGTGACCATCGAGAGCGTCGTGGTCTTTCCCGCGCCGTTCGGCCCGACGATGCCGTAGAACGAGCCCTCGCGCACGTCGAGGGAGACGCCGTCGACGGCGACGATCGAGCCGTAGCGCTTGCTCAGCCCGTGGACGGTGAGGACGCTCGGGCGCGTGTCGACGGCGGGTGCGGGCCGCACGGGCTCCGGCGTCACCGTCTGCTGGACCGCCGTCTTCGCCTCGGTCGACTTCTGCCTCGGCTGGCGCTTGCGCGGCGTGGGCGTGCGCGTGCTCGGCGCCGCCGCTGCGGCGGCCGTCTTGGGCTGCGTGCGCTTGGCAGCGGGGCGTGCGACAGGCGCCGCCTGCTCCGTCTCCGTCTGCGTGATCTCGGACATCCGCTCCCCCTCGCCGTCCCCCCGGGTATCGGGCTCGCTCGACGCCGGGTGGGTGCTGCTGCCGGGTCGTGCGTGCTCGGAACTCACCACGCAACCGTACCAAGACGGAACCCCTTGCGTACCCCCCGACGGGTGACCTCGCAGACTGGCCCTCAGCGTTCTCAGCGCGCCCAGGAAACGTCCTCAGCGCGCCTAGGAAAGTCCTGTGAGGAACATAACGACCCAGCAACGACCGCCGTCAACCCCTGCCCCCGGACGAGGGTCGCCGGTATTCTGGTGCAGGCATGAAGGCGTGTCGAAACACGTAAAGCGTGAATGAACTCCCGGTGACATCCGGGAGTGGCAGGCGCCCGAAGCGCCGCCGGAACACTCCCTCGACGGGGTTCGCGCGGAATCAAGGAGACGATTGTGACGACCCAGGTAGTGATCCTCGCGGCTGGCATGGGCAGCCGGCTCGGCCGCAGCCTCCCCAAGCCGCTGACGGAACTGAGCGACGGCCGCACCATCATGCAGCAGCAGTTCGACAACATCCACGCCGCGTTCGGCAAGGACGTGACCGTGACCATCGTCGTGGGCTACAAGCTCGAGCACATCATCGAGGCGTTCCCCGACGCCGAGTTCGTCTACAACGAGCAGTACGACCAGACCAACACCTCCAAGAGCCTCATGCGCGCGCTCCAGGCCTCCGGCCCCGGCGGCGTGCTGTGGATGAACGGCGACGTCGTGTTCGACCCGGCCGTCCTCGTCCGTGCCGCCGCCATGGTGGCGCGCGACCAGACCTTCGTGACCGTCAACACCTCGTCGGTCGCCGACGAGGAGGTCAAGTACACCACCGGCCCGGAGGGCTACATCCACGAGCTGTCCAAGACCGTCAAGGGCGGCCTGGGCGAGGCCGTCGGCATCAACTACATCTCGAGCAAGGAGAAGGCCGCCCTGCTGCGCCAGCTCCAGCGCGTCGCCGACCAGGACTACTTCGAGCGCGGCCTCGAGCTCGCGATCGAGCAGGACCGCCTGCTGGTCGAGCCGGTGGACATCTCCGACCTGTACGCCGTCGAGGTCGACTTCCAGGAGGACCTGGAGCGCGCGAATCTTTTCGTATAGTCGAAGGGCCGCGTGACGCGAACACGCAGCCTGCGATCAATACGATAGGTTCCCGTGACCAGTACCTCCGCCGAACTGCGCCCTGCGCAGCGGACGCGCTTCGCCCGTTACCGCCACTCGCTGTGGCTGCTGACGGTGCGAGACCTGCGCGTCCGCTACTCGACCAGCGCGCTGGGCTACCTGTGGTCGATCCTCGATCCGCTCGTCATGAGCGCGATCTACTGGTTCGTCTTCACGGTGATCTTCCACCGCAGCGTCGGTGAGAACCCCTACATCGTGTTCCTGCTCGCGGCGCTCCTGCCGTGGATGTGGTTCAACGGCGCGGTGTCCGACAGCACGCGGGCGTACATCCGCGAGGCGAAGCTCATCCGCTCCACGACGATCCCGCGCACGATCTGGGTGAATCGGATCGTGACCGCGAAGGGCATCGAGTTCCTGCTGTCGCTGCCGGTGCTCGCGATCTTCGCGATCGCGACCGGCGCGCGGGTGAACATCGACATCCTGCTCTTCCCGTTGGCGGTGCTCATCCAGATCGTCCTCACCGTCGGGGTCGGCCTGATCGTCGCCCCGCTCGTCGTGTTCTTCCGCGACCTGGAGCGCGCGGTGAAGCTGGCCCTGCGGTTCCTCTTCTACGCGTCGCCGATCATCTACAGCGCCCGCGACCTCCCGGGCGGCTGCGGCCCGGGCGTGGCAGCCAAGCACTGCGCCGCGTACGTCGCGGCCAACCCGGGCGCCCAGACCGAGACGCTGTTCTCGCTGCACTTCTGGTCGGCGTTCAACCCGCTCACCGGCATCTTCAGCCTCTACCGGTCGGCGTTCTTCCCCGAGGAGCTGGACTGGTACCTGGTCATCGTGGCGGCGCTGATGTCGCTGCTGCTGCTCGGGATCGGCTGGCTCGTGTTCAAGCGCTTCGAGCGCGACATCCTGAAGGAGATCTAGGTGTCCGCCGTCATCGACGTCTCCGGCCTCGGCGTGCGGTTCAAACGCAACCGCGGCGCACGCCGCTCGTTCAAGGATCTGTTCGGCGGGCGCCAGCGCCGTGCGCGCCCGGACGACTTCTGGCCGCTGCGGAACGTCTCGTTCCGCGTGCAGGCCGGTGAGGCCATCGGTGTGGTCGGCCGCAACGGCCAGGGCAAGTCGACCCTGCTGAAGCTCGTCGCCGGCGTCATGCTGCCCGACGAGGGCACGGTCACGGTCACGGAGGGCGTGGCCCCCCTCATCGAGATCACCGGCGGGTTCGTCGACGACCTGACCGTCCGCGACAACGTCTACCTGACGGCCGGCCTGCACGGGATGACCAAGTCGCAGATCGACGCCCGGTTCGACGAGATCATCGCGTTCGCCGAGATCGGCGACTTCGTGGACACCCCGTACAAGCACCTCTCGAGCGGCATGAAGGTCCGGATCGCCTTCTCGGTGATCGCCCAGCTGGAGGAGCCGGTGCTGCTGGTGGACGAAGTGCTCGCGGTCGGCGACCGGGGCTTCAAGGAGAAGTGCTACGCGAAGATCGAGGAGCTCCTCGATGGCGGTCGCACCCTGTTCTTCGTCTCGCACAACGAGAAGGATCTGCGCCGGTTCTGCGCGCGCGGACTCTATCTGGACAAGGGCAAGCTCGTGCTGGACGGCCCGATCGACGACGTGCTCGACCTCTACAACCAGGACTACGGGTCGTAGAAAACCCCTGGTCAGGGCCGGTTTGCCCGGGCATGGTCGTCCTCCACAGAAAGAAATCGGCGCGGGTTGTCCACAGATCGGGTCTTCATGCCCGATTTCGGCCTTCGAACGTCGGAGGGGGTCCTTACCGTGGCTGCATGAGACACGTTCGGAACCTTCGCCAGCCCCTCGCCCCGCTCCGGGACAAGCGCTTCGCCTATCCCGTCCCCTGGACCGTCGACCGCAGCGGCGACCCGCATTACCGCCTCGTCAACACCAGCTCGGAAGAGCTGCGCGGCGTCACCGTGAGCATCGCGGGCAGCTCGTCCGTGCGCGTGAGCTCGCCCTCCCTCATCCGGCCGGGCGAGGCCGTGCGCGCCAGCCTCAGCGGCGGCGATCCCGCCCGGGACACCCTGCTCGTGGTGCGGTGGTTCCCGCCCGACGGCCGGGAGTACCTCTGGCAGGTGAGCTTCTGAGAGTCGCGGCCGGCCGCACGATGCGGCCGGCCGCGATTACCTGCATTTTCCGATGTCCAGGCCTCGGGCGCGAATGCCGACGGGGCGAGCACTCTGGTTCGCGAATCCCGCTCCGGATATGCATAAGACATGAATCATTCGAGGTCGCCTGCCGCCACGCACTTCGGGAACAAGGTGCGCCGAGCGCGGATCGACCTCGGCCTCAGTCAGGAGAGCATCGCCGAGCTCGCGGAGATGCACGTCACGAACTACGGCAAGATCGAGCGGGGCATCGCGAACCCCAGCCTGGTCACGATGCTGCGCATCGCCAGCGTGCTCGGCACGGACGTGGCGACTCTGACGGACGGTCTGTCGCGGGACGACCTGCCCGCCGAGTACGACGTCCTGACTGCGGCCGACTTCCTCCGGGAGCGCGACAGACGCAGCTGAGCGCCGCGCTCCTCGGGGGCCCTGGTCCTGCCGGAGTGTCGGCATACACTCGGTAGGGATGACCAAGCATCCCGATCCCTTCGTCTCCCCGACCGGCGGCCCGCCACGCGGCGGCGACACCCCGCGTGCCGTGGACGCCACGCTCGACCGTTTCCTCGGCATCCAGCGACCCGTGATCCTCGCGCACCTGCGCGGACTGCGGCGGCGGCACCCCGAGGCGACGGCCGCCGAGCTGGCGGGGATCCTGGAACGGCGGTACCTCGCGGCAGTCACCACGGGAGGCGCCGCGGTCGGAGCCACCGCCGTGATCCCGGCCATCGGCACCGGCGTGACACTCGCCCTCTCCGGGCTCGAGACGGCCGCGTTCCTGGAGGCCACCGCCCTCTACGCGCAGTCGCTCAGCGAACTGCACGGCGTCGCGGTGGACGACCCCGCCCGGGCGCGAGCCCTGGTCCTCACGATGATGCTCGGCCGTGAGGGCTCCGACCTGGTGCGCCAGCTCGCCGGTCAGGTGTCCGGGGCGGGTGTGACGCGAACGGCGTACTGGGGAGAGCTCGTCACGACGACGCTGCCCTCGATGGTCGTGGGGCCGCTGGTTGACCGGCTTCGGAACGTCTTCATCCGGCAGTTCGCGGTTCGGGGCGGCGCGTCGATCGTCGCGCGGGCGATCCCCTTCGGCATCGGCGCGGTGGTCGGCGGCACGGGCAACCACATCCTCGGCCGCCGGGTGGTGATGAACTCGCGGCTCGCCTTCGGTCCGCCCCCGGTCGTCATCCCGGAGGCGCTCACGCCGGTGGAGGGTCCCGGCGCCCTGCGGCGCTTCGGCGCGAGCACGGGCGGCCGCGTGCGGCAGGCCGGCGTGGTGCTGCGCGCGGCGGTTCCGGCGCGGGTGCTGCGGCGTGGACGAGCCGCGGACGGTCCGGCCGCCCTGGAGGCGGGCGGAGGGCCCGACACGCCCACCGCGCTCGAGCGCTAGACGATCGGCGGGCGGCCGGCGGCTGTCATGCGCAGCACGGTGCGCCAGCTGATCGGGCGGCGTTCGCCCGGGTCGGTGCGCCATCCTTCGCGCCAGCCGCCGAACCAGGCGCGCAGTACGTCGGGCGTGCGGTACCAGCGCAGCAGCTGGATGCCCGTCCACGAGCCGACGTACAGCGGCACCAGCGCGGCCGGCAGGTTGCGCCGAGCCAGCCAGACCCGGTTGCGGGCGTTCAGCCGGTAGTAGTACGAGTGCCGGGTCGGCGAGACGGCCGGGTGCTCAGCGATCAGGTCGCCCGCGTACCAGACGCGCTTGCCCTGGTCCCAGACCCGCCAGGCCAGCTCGATGCCCTCGTGCGCGTAGAAGAACGGGTCCGCCCAGCCGCCGGCGCGCTCGAACACGTCGCGCGGGATCACGATGACCGCCTCCAGCACCGAGAACACGGCGGACGACTGCTCCGGGTCGCCCTTGCGGATCCGCGGGATCCACCGGCGCGGGGACGGCGCTCCGTCGCGCGCCCGCAGCCGGGGCTGGATCATCCCGATGCCGGTGTCGCTCCGCAGCAGCGCGATCGCGTCGCGCAGGAACGCCGGCGACGGGATGTCGGCGTCGTCGTCGAGGAACAGCAGGTACTCCCCCGCCACCGACGCGACGCCCCGGTTGCGCCCGGCCGGGATGCCGAGGTTGTCGGGAAGCGCAAGTGCCGCCACCCCGGCCGGCAGCGGAGGCTGCGCCGAGGCCGGGTCCCAGCCGTTGCCGACCACGACGATGTCGGTGACCACGCCCTGCTGTGCGAGGACGGACTCCACGCCGCGGACGAGGTCCTCCGGCCGCGTGCCCTGCGTGAGCACGACGACGCCGACCGTGGGGTCAGCCACGGACCCGCTTGGACGACATGATGGCGACGAAGTGGCCGATCGCCGCGAGCAGGGCCAGCGGCACGAGCGCCGACAGCAGGATGCGGTCGGCGAGGGTCGCGCCGATGAACAGGCCGACGATCGAGAACACGAAGATCATGATGGTGAGCTCGACCGAGTGGTACAGCCGGTGGAACGGGAGGAACTTGGCGGCCTTGCGCAGGGTGGCGACCACGCCGTGCGTCGGCGCGTACGCGGCCTCCGTGTCGGCCAGTTTGGGGAGGCCGGCGCTCGCCCGCGCGACCCGCACCATGTCGTTGAGCGCCTTGTTCAGCACGATGATGAGCGCGAGCAGCGTGCCGAGGTTCGTCCACAGGAAGTCCTGCGGCGCCTCGAACGGGAAGCCGGCCGCGCGCACGCCGAGCACGATCGCGATCAGCGTCTCGGTCGTGTAGTGCCCGACATTGTCCAGGAACATCCCGGCCGGCGAGGAGGTCTTGCGCCAGCGCGCCACCTCGCCGTCGCAGCAGTCCACCAGCATCTGGACCTGGCCGAGGACGAGCGCCAGCGCCGCTCCGCCGATCCCCGGGATGAGGAGGCTCGCCGCCGTCGCCCAGCCGGTCAGGATCATCAGGCCGGTGACGCCGTTGGCCGAGATGGAGGTCTTGAGCAGGAACCAGGTCAGGTACGGCGACAGGTTGCGCAGGTACAGCGACGCCGTCCAGTGCTCGGCGTTGCGCCGGCCGCGCACCTCGGGAGGCTGCGCCACCGCCTTGAGCTCGGCGATCGACGACGGCCGCGCTCCGTGCGCTGCGGGTCCCGGTGCTGTCATGCCTACCTTCCCGTGTGGGCCGTGATGTTCCGCGTGAGGGACAGGTATCCGAGGATGAACCCGACGCCCCAGCTGAAATGGATGCACGGCAAGACTACGAGAAACCAGAGGAACGACGAAAAGCCGTCGCGGCGTCCCCAGAGCAGCGCAGAGGCCACGACGATGACGAGGTACACCGCCGGGATGAGGAACGCCCAGAGCAGCCAGGGGGTCGCGCCGAGCAGCGCCTGCAGCACCCCGCCCAGGCCGAGCAGGACGCCGAGGGCGACGCCGAGCACCATCACGGGCGGGGCGAAGTAGCGCACGCCGTTGGCTGCCGGGTAGCGCCGGGCGAGCTCGCCGCGCCAGATGCCGGTCGAGAAGAACTGCCGGGCGAGCCGGTACAGGTTGGGGCGCGGCCGGTAGACGACACGCAGGCGCGGCGTGAACCAGACGGTCCCCCCGGACTGCCGGATGCGCCGGTTGAGCTCCCAGTCCTGGCCGCGCTTGATCTCCTCGTCGAAGAGCCCGACCTCCAGGAGCCGGTCGCGGCGGAACACGCCGAGGTAGACCGTCTCGGCGGGGCCGGCGGCGCCGCCGACGTGGAGCTTGGTGCCGCCGAGCCCGATCCGGCTGCCGTAGGCGCGCGCGACGGCGCGCTCGAAGGAGGTCGTGCCCTGCGCGTCCATCAGCCCGCCGACGTTGTCCGCGCCGGTCTCCAGGATGGTCTCCACGGCGATGCGGGCGTAGTCCGGCGGCAGGACGCTGTGCGCGTCGACGCGGATGACGACGGGGTACTTCGAGCCGCGGATCGCCAGGTTCAGACCGGCGGGAGTGGAGCCCACCTCGTTGTCGACGACGCGGATGCGGGAGTCGACGGCCGCGAGCTCCTCGACCAGCTCGGTGGTGCCGTCGATGCTCGGCCCGAGGGCGATGGTGACCTCGAACGGCCCGGTGTAGTCCTGCGCCAGCAGGCTGTCGACCGCCGCCCGCACGTGGGTCGCCTCGTTGAGGACGGGCATCACGTAGGACACACCGGGGAGGGTGTTCACGTTGTCGTCCGGCATCTGATCCATTCGTCGTTCGGGTCGCGCCGAGCTTACCAGCCGGCGCCTGGGCGGCCCGTGGGACGGAACGACGGCGGAAAGCCGCCCCGCAGTGCGGGACGGCCTTCCGTTACCGGCTCGGATCAGTTCGCCGGGAGCGAGCCCAGGGTGACCGAGGCGGTCTTGGTCTCGCCGCCGCGGAGGTAGGTGATGTCGGCCTTGGCGCCGGCGGCCAGTGCGCGCACCTGTGCGGTCAGGTCCGTGGCGTCCGTGATCGGCAGCCCGTTGAAGTTGACCACGACATCGCCGGCCTGCAGGCCCGCGCTCGCCGCGGCGCCGCCCGAGGTGACCGACTTGATCGACGCGCCGACCGTGGTGGCCTTGCTGTCGGAGCTCGCGTCGCCGACCGATGCGCCGAGGAGGCCGTGGGTCGCCTTGCCGTTCTTGATCAGCTCGTCGGAGACCCGCTTCGCCAGGTTGGACGGGATCGAGAAGCCGACGCCGATGCTGCCCGACTGGCTGCCGCTCGAGCTGCTGCCGCCGGCGCTCGCGATGGCGACGTTGATGCCGATCAGCTCGCCCTTGCTGTTGAGCAGGGCGCCGCCCGAGTTGCCCGGGTTGATCGACGCGTCCGTCTGGATGACGGGGAGCGAGATCGTGCCCTGGCTGCCGCTCTGCTGGGAGCCGCCGCCCTGGTTCGGGAAGTCGAAGTTGAACGGGTTCTGCGAGCTGCCGTCGCCGTTGCCGCCGGTACCGCCGTCGCTCGACTTGGGAGCTGCGGAGGACGCGATGCTGATCGACCGGTTCAGTGCGCTGACGATGCCGTCGGTGACGGTGCCGGACAGACCGAGCGGGGCGCCGATGGCGACCGTGGTGGCCCCCACGTTCAGCTTACTGGAGTCGGCCCAGGTCATCGGCGTCATCCCGCTGGCGCCGTCGAGCTTGATGACGGCGAGGTCGGTCGTCGGGTCGGTGCCGACGATCTTGGCGGTGTAGATCTTGCCGTTGTTGTCCGTGACGCTGACGCTGACGTCCGACGCGGCGCCGTCGAGGGTGACGACGTGGGTGTTGGTGAGGACGTAGCCGTCGGAGCTCAGCACGACGCCGGAGCCGGTACCGCCTTCGCTGGAGGCGCTGACGGAGATGGTGACGACGCTCGGCGACGCCTTGGCGGCGACAGCGGTCACCGTGGTGGCGTTGTTGGTGTCGTTGACGGTGATGTTCTGCGGACCGGAGACGGTCTTGATGGTCGCATTGCTGCCGGTGGCGGAGTAGAGGCCGATGCCGGCGCCCGCTCCGGCGATGCCGCCGATCAGCGCACCGATGGCGAGCGTGGCGATGATGAGGCCGGTGTTGCGCTTGCGCGGCGCCTTGTCGGCGCCCGGGGTGCCCGGTGCGGTCGCGTAGCCCTGCTGGTGGGCGCCCGGCTGCTGGCCGTAGGGGGCCTGCGCGTAGGCGGGCTGGCCGAACGCGCCGTTGCCGTAGTTCGGCTGCGGCTGCGGCTGCGGCTGCGCGCCGGCGACCGGCTGGCCGTAGGGCTGCTGCGGGGCGAGCGGCTGGGTCGGCTGGGTGTGCGCCACGGGGACGGGTCCCTGGGGTGCCGTCGGCTGCTGCGCGGTCGGCTGCTGCGCCGTCGGCTGCTCGGCGGTCGGCTGCTGCGCCGTGGGCTGAGCGGCCGGGGCGGTCCAGCCGTGGTCCGCGACGGGTGCGG